>SKQJ01000432.1 GCA_007119075.1 Bacteroidales bacterium
GCGCCTCCGTGATATTTAAGAGCGCGGACGGTTGCAACCAGCACGACCACCTTTGGCGATAACCCGGAATATCCGCATTTTATATCGAAGAACTTTTCTGCTCCGAGGTCAAAGCCGAATCCTGCTTCGGTCACCACATAATCCGAAAGCGAAAGCCCCATCCGGGTGGCAATAACCGAATTGGTTCCCTGCGCTATATTGGCGAACGGACCTCCATGAATGATCGCCGGAGTGTTCTCCATGGTCTGGACAAGATTTGGCTTTATGGCATCCTTCATTAAGGCCGTCATAGCTCCGTGAGCCTTCAGGTCGCGGGCGAAAACAGGCTTTCTGTCAAAGGTAAACCCGATGAAAATGTTGCCCATCCTTTCCTTCAGGTCAGCCAGATTATCGGCCAGGCACAATGCGGCCATTATTTCAGAGGCGGCCGTGATGTTGAATCCTCCCTCACGCGGCACTCCGCTCATGCGCCCGCCAAGGCCCACCACTATATGACGAAGCGAACGGTCATTCATATCCATAGCCCTCTTCCACTGTACGGTTCGCGGATCGATTCCAATATTCCGCTTATTGCTCTGGATATTGTTGTCTATCAAGGCCGAAAGCAGATTGTTGGCCTTTTCTATGGCAGAAAAATCACCGGTAAAATGAAGATTTATATCTTCCATTGGCAGAACCTGCGAATAACCGCCGCCTGTGGCTCCTCCCTTAATGCCAAAAACCGGCCCCAGTGAAGGTTCCCTCAGAACAACCGTGCACTTTTTGCCTGCCCGGTTAAGCCCCTGCGTCAGGCCAATAGACATGGTTGTTTTGCCTTCGCCGGCAGGAGTTGGAGAAATTGCGGAGACAAGGATCAGTGTGTTGTTCTTCACCTTTTCCGTGTCAATGTACTTAAGGGGTATTTTGGCTTTATATCTGCCATACAGCTCAAGATCATCTTCATGTATTCCCAGCTCGGCACCTATCTGCGATATGGGTTTCATTTCCGTTTCATAGGCGAGTTCAATGTCGGATTTCATATTAAATGAGGTTTTTATAATGAATAATCGGATAGCCGCATCAGCCTTCGGCAGGTGCCGGGACTGACAAGCACCGGGAAAAATCCCGGCACAGCTTTAAGTTTCCTAAATATACAAAACTTATGTCAGATTAAGGCCTGTAACGGGCATTATTCAGTATCCGGTGGTAATCTGAATCGAGCATGAGGTCTTCCAGGCTGATGCCCGGGTTGCGCCTCATATAGGAATCAACGATCTGCCAGCCAAGCCATACGGCGGCCCTTGCAGGAGATTCCCTGGGAAAACCGGATGTGAAGGGACCCTCATTTATGTAGGTGCCGATAATTTTTGAATCGGTTGAGAACAACAGCTTATTCTCAACAAGGTAGGTCCACATTTGTCTTTCGTTTTTCCTGCACCACTCAAGCTGTGCCCTGGTGAATCCGGTTTTAACCGTGTCGTGCTGGTCAGGAAGCATCCTGTCGGCAAAATAGAGCATTTTGCCCTGGTAAATCATGTTGCTCAACAAATCGTCTTTTCCCTCATCGAGCTCAAACTCGGTCATCGCCCAGCCAATAAGGCAGTCGGCCGGGATTTTGGCAGCATACATTTTGTTTCTCTGAAACAGGGGCAGCTGCAGCTGGGAATAAAATATATGACCGGGCCCGAGGTATTTGTCAAGCCCTATGGCAAGAATGCTGTCGGCAACGACTATCGACTGATTGAACCCGGAAATAAAAGTATATACCCGGGGAACGGTGTAGCCGGGAAAATAATACATATAGTGCCTGAATCCCTTTTCAATCTCCGATTCTATATTGTCAAGGTCGGGGAAAGCAGCCCGTGTCTCCTTCTGCAGCCGGTAAATATCCAGGTCCGTAAGGAAAGTGCGCAAATGTTGCACATATGCGGGAGAACCTGTATCGCCTATCCTGATGATCAAATGGTTGTAAATCTCAAAAAAATCACCGTATTTTTCCTTTATCCGGGTCAGGTGGTATGGGATGCTATCGATATCGAGGCTGAACAGGTCCGTGTCCAGTCGCCTGATCTCAATTTCCAGAGGGATGTCGTCAATATCAGCTTCCTGGCGCTCCGGGGAACAGCCAGCCATAATAAGCATAATCATAATCATCACTCCGGCCGTCGATTTCAGATGCCTGGCCAGGCGGTGCTTTGCTGCCGGCAGTGAAATATACCGGCAAAGGGTGAGATCATACAGGTTGTCCGTCATCGGAAAAGCGAATGGTATCAATAATGGTTTTGCAAATAATAACAATACAAACGGAATTTTTGGTTATTTTTGTGTACAGTCCGGTAATTTTAAAAATATAGCCTGCCAGATACCGTAAAGATAGAATTTAAGTCTTTTTATCCATAATGGCCGGCAACATATTTTGCCGGATTGCCGGAAGAAGCAAAGCCGGGAGTTCCGGCTGTCCTAACCGGATGCGACGCTCCCTTGAAAACAATGAATCAATAACTGCCAAACAGCCTTAATATTCATGACACATAATAAAAACATCATAATAATAATCCTGGCAGCCCTGCCCCTTTTTTCGCCTGCCCAGAATTTCAGATTCAGCGCCTTCGCCGATCCCCAGATCACCTGGATGCAGCCGGATAACGGCATCGCCGAAAGCGCCGGCATACGGGCAGGATTTGACATTGGATTTGAAATGGATTATTTTTTCAATGAAAATTACGCATTTTCGACCGGCCTTTCGATCAACAATCTTGGCGGGAAGCTGAAATTCCACCAGCCTGTTGAGTTCCGGTTCCGCGACAACGGGGAAACCGTATGGACCGGCCCGGGAGACATCGTGATCTACAGGCTTCAATATCTCAACATTCCCCTGGGCATGAAATTTACGACCCGGCAAATAGGGTATTCCACCTATTACGTCAAGCTCGGTTCCACCGGCCATATCAATACACGATCCAGTGCAGATATTTCAGCGCTGGGCATTGAACGAAGAACCCTTGAGGATGAAATAGGGCCTGTGACTTTCTCATATCATTTCGGTGCAGGGGTGCATTATTCACTTGGCGGAAGGACCGCCCTTACCGGGGGAATTGAATATAAGAACAGGTTTGTAGACATCACCCCCAACCCGGCTTTCAGGACAAATCTTCAATCTTTTGCGATAAGGCTCGGAGTGCTTTTCTAAGATCCTCCAAGGCCGCCAAATTTGATAACCATACTTTATGAAAATAGTCCTCGCCCAGATAAATCTGCATGTTGGGAACATAGAAGAAAATACTACCAAGATTGTTTTTGGCATAAAACAAGCCCAGCAATTCAATGCCGACCTTATAATCTTCCCTGAATTGTCGATTTGCGGATATCCGCCGCTCGACATGCTTGATTACAGGGAATTCACAATGAGATGCCATGCTGCCGTAGAGAAGATAGCCCGGATATGCACGGATATTGCCGCCATTATCGGATCGCCTTCCCTGAACCCTGCAAAAGACGGCAAGAGCCTTCATAATTCGGCCTTTTTTTGTGCCGGCGGAAAGATCCAGAGCATTCATCATAAAACACTGCTGCCCGATTATGATGTCTTTGACGAATACCGGTATTTTGAGCCGAACAGGGAATTCAATGTGGTTGAATACAAGGGGACCCGCATAGCCATAACCATTTGCGAAGATCTGTGGACCGAGCAGAATTTCCACAACAGCTTCATCAATAAACGGCTTTATACAATATCTCCCATGGATCAGCTGATCAGCCAGGATCCCGGAATCATTGTAAACATTTCAGCCTCGCCCTTTGCATGGCAGAAGGTTCAGACAAAAAAGGATGTTTTTATCGAAGCGGCAAAAAAGCACAGCCTGCCGGTCTTTATGGTAAACCAGGTTGGTGCCAATACCGATCTTATTTTTGAAGGCGGGTCGCTTGTAGTCAACCCTAAAGGAGAAATATATGACAGGATCTCACGGTTCGAGGAAGATTTTCAGATATATGATCTCGATGAAGTATTGACTGCACCGGCCCACGGCGCCGATCCTGCAGTATCGGACAGGCAGAAAATTATTTTCAATGCCCTTGTGCTCGGCATCAGGGATTTCTTTGTTAAAAACGGCTTTGAACAGGCTCTCATTGGCTTGTCGGGAGGCATAGATTCGGCTGTTACCGCGGTCCTTGCAGCGGAAGCCCTTGGCCATGAAAATGTAAAATGTGTTTTCATGCCCTCTGAATATACCATGGAAGTTTCCCGCGAAGGCGCGGGGAAGCTTGCCGAAACCATTAATGTATCCCTGACGGAGACAGCCATCGACAGCCTTTTCGATTCGTTCAAAGAGACTCTCCGCCCCTTATTCAAGGATCTGTCCGAAAACACTGCCGAAGAAAATATCCAGGCGAGGATACGGGGAACACTTTTAATGGCAATAGCAAATAAATTCGGATATATCCTGCTGAATACCTCAAACAAAAGCGAGTCGGCCGTCGGGTATTCGACCCTTTACGGAGATACCAGCGGAGCGCTGGCCGTCCTCGGGGATGTTTACAAAACACAGGTTTATGAGCTTGCCCGGTACATCAACCGGACCGAGGAGATAATCCCTGCAAGCATAATAGACCGGGCTCCGAGTGCCGAGCTCAGGGAGGGACAGGAAGATGCCGATTCATTGCCGGAATATGACATTCTCGACCCCATCCTTTTCAGGTATATCGAAGAACACAAGGATGCTGCCGTAATTGCCGGGGAAGGATTTGAAACCGGACTTGTAAAAAAAGTGATCTCCCTTGTAGATACATCCGAATTTAAAAGATACCAGTCCCCTCCGGTATTGCGAATAAGTCCGAAGGCATTCGGACATGGCAGGCGCATGCCGCTCGTGGCAAAATACTGAATTCGAAAGATAAACCGAAATCAACAGGTTTCTGCGATTATTTTTAATATATTAGTCGCCCCATACGATTGTTTAACAGCAGCAATTTTTTTCCGGATGACTGGTTTTATCTGCAATCATTGCATTAATAATGCAAACTCCATTTTTTTCAGCCTCGGCCAGGAAGAGAAAATGATCCTTTCTCAAAAACATAAATGCCTGAAATTCAGCAAAAATCAGATAATCTACAGGGAAGGCGAAAAGCCTGACGGGCTTATCTGCCTTTCGGCCGGGAAGGTCAAGATTTACAAGGAGGGCATAGGCGGCAGGGAACAAATTGTACGTATGGCAAGGCCCGTGGGCTTTATAGGCTACAGGGCTCTTTTTGCCGAAGAGAATTATATGGCTACTTCTGTAGCCCTGGAGGATTCTACGATCTGCATCATAAACAGGGACGTCCTTTTCCAGGTGCTCTCCACCAATTCCGAATTATCCCTTAAGATTATCAGATCATTTGCCACAGAGCTGGGGTTTTCCAATAGCCGTACGGTCAATCTCACCCAGAAGCATATCAGGGGAAGGCTGGCCGAGTCGCTGATTTTCCTGAAAGACACCTACGGTCTGGAAACTGATAACGAAACAATTAAGGTATACCTTTCAAGAGAGGATATCGCAAATCTCTCCAACATGACTACCTCTAACGCTATCCGCACTCTTTCAAATTTTGCCACCGAAAATGTTATAGCTATAGACGGAAGAAAAATACGGATCAGGGACCTCGCCCGGCTCGAAAGGATAAGCGAACACGGATAATGAACTATCCCGGGGGCGGAACCCCGGAGCACAAACCGGAATTTACTGCCAGGGGACGCGGGTTTCAGACTGCCGGAATCAATAAAAACCTCTCGCTATTTTTCAGGATTGCGGTGCAGCTGTCTCAGCTTTACATACTTAAGAAAAGTCTCAAAAGAAATTATGCTGCTGATAACCAATCCGTAATAACCCTGCATAAAACCCCTTTTCAGTATCAGCTCCCTGAAAAACTTCCAGAGGGGACGGAAGATGATCTTCATGTATCCGGATTTTATGCCCTCGTCATAGTAAGACCGGGCGGCTATGGATGTAAAATTGTTAACCTGCCTGATATGATCGGAAACCGAGTAAAAGGAGTAATGCTCAATATCCCCCTTCAATAGCCTGGTTGACGATCCCTTCTGCAATTCAACCCTGTCGTGCGGGTTCATGCCTGTCCATTTCCCTTTCTCCCTGAGCCATAACCGCAGTTTCCTGTCGGGATACCAGCTTGTATATTTGATCCAGGTGCCGCAATAGTTGTTGATGCGGTTAAAATAGTACCCGTCATGTTTCCAGTTGCTCCGTGCCTCGAGAATTGATTCCCGGAGCTGCGGCGAAAGAGCCTCATCGGCGTCGAGCGACAGCACCACCGGAAATTTCGCTTTGCTTACGGCAAAATTCTTTTGTTCCACATACCCCTCAAATTCATTCCTGATGAATCTGACTCCGAATTTTTCACAGATTTCAGCTGTCCGGTCAGTCGAACAGGAATCAACAACCAGTATTTCATCGGCAATTCCCGTCAGCGACTTCAGGCACCTTTCTATGTTTTTTTCCTCGTTAAGAGTGATGATAACAGCTGATATTTCCGGCATATCCTTATTTTTTACTCCTGGATATAAATTCGTTTGACCCTTGATGAAATCCTGGTGAAAACCTCATATGGAATAGTGGATAATAATTCCGCAATTTCTGATACAGGATTGTCATCTCCGAAAACGATAACTTCATCCCCTTCCCTGGCAGCAAGATCGCCTATATCGAGCATGCACATATCCATGCAGATATTGCCGACCACAGGGACGGGAACCCCGTGAACGACCATCCTTCCAAGCCCGTTTCCCAGCTTCCTGTCCAGTCCGTCGGCATAGCCGACAGGCACTATTGCAATGCGGGTGTCCGATCCGGTCCTGTATCCCCTGGAGTAACCTATGGTCCGGCCTTGCGGCACCGTCTTTATCTGGGATATAACGCTTCTGAAAGTATTCACGTTGGCCAGCCTGTTGTTTTCCAGGGCGCTTATTCCATAAAGGCCGATGCCAAGCCTTACCATATCGAACTGTGCCCCGGGAAACCGCTCGATGCCGGCGGAATTGAGGATATGCCTTATAACCGGGTAGCCCAGCCCGCGGCATAACGTGTCTGACATGGCGGAAAAAAGTCCGATCTGCTCCCTTGTAAAATCATCATGCAAAGGATCATCGCTGGCAGCCAGATGAGAAAAAACAGACCTCACGTGAATATTGTCACAATTACTGATCATTTTTTTAAGGGTGGGAAGCTCATAGCTTGAGAATCCCAGCCGGTACATTCCGGTATCAAGCTTTATATGGACCGGATAGTTTGTCATCCTGGCCTGTTGCAGCTTTTCAATAAAAAGCTTCAGTCCCGCAAAATTAAATATCTCCGGTTCAAGGTCATAAGCCGTCATCCTCGAATAGCCTCCCCAATCGGGGTTCATCACCATTATGGGAACCTTGATCCCTGCTTTCCGGAGACTGACGCCTTCGTCAATAAAAGCTACGGCAAGGTAATCAACGAGATTATGGGCGAGTATATTTCCTATTTCATTGCTGCCGCTGCCGTAAGAGAAGGCCTTCACCACTGCCATCAGGCGGGTTCCCTCATGAAGAAGAGCCTTAAAGTAGTTATAATTCCTGACAATATTGTCCAGGCTGATCTCCATGACGGTAGCATGAGCCTTTTCCTCAAGGAGGGCAGATATCCTCTCAAAACCAAAGCTCCTGGCTCCCTTCAGCAATATGGCTTCTTTAAGGAAACCGGCCGGATCAAACCCGGCAATATATTCTTCCGTGGATGGATAAAACTCTGTCTTCCCCGGAAAATATCCTTTTATACAGGCAACATTTTTTCCTATTCCGATGAGCCGGTCGATTTTTTCCCTTGCAATCAGCTCGCCTGTTTCCCTGCATAGCTCTTCCATGCTCTTTCCCGTCTGGAACATGTCGGAGAGAATTATGCTCTTTTTTTTATGCTGGCTTTGCCGGGACAGAAAATCGATCGCTATTGCAAGGGAGGCGGGATCCGAATTATAGCTGTCATCAATAATCGTGCAATCGTTAATGCCGTGCTTGAGCTCCATCCTCATGGCAACCGGAGCCAGTCCGCCGCTACGCGCTGCAACATGCTCGCCGGAATATTCCATCATCAGCAAAACGGCACATGCATGGATGGCGTTTTCAATTGAAGCCCGGTCGGTAAAAGGTATGTCAAATGAAAATATATCCCCCCTGTATAGTGCCCTGATCCGTGTCTTTCCGGAACTTATTTCAATTTCCCTGACAATTAAATCGGCATCGCCCCGGGCCGACCATGTGAACAGGGGCATGGAGGAATACCGGGGATGGTTCTTTATATACTCATCAATCAAATCATGGTCCATGCAATAGACCAGGATCCCCGAATTTTTAAAAAGGAGCAGCTTTTGCTCCAGCTTGTGCTTCTTATCGGCAAAATTCTCCTGGTGAGCCTCGCCGATATTGGTTATGATCCCGATATCGGGTTTTATCACGGCCTCGAGTTTTTCCATTTCACCCGGCCTGGATATCCCCGCTTCGAAAATTGCCAGTTCGTGATGGGCATTCAGCTGCCATACCGAAAGGGGAACTCCCACCTGTGAATTATAGCTCTTCGGGCTGCGCACTATGACCTTGTCGTTTTGAAGCAACTGGAACAGCCACTCTTTTAATATTGTCTTTCCATTGCTGCCTGTTATTCCGATAACAGGCGAAATGAAACGGGAGCGGTGCATGGCCGCTATCTTCTGCAACGCCAGGAGGGTATCAGGAACATGAATGAAATTTGCGCCATTGAATTCTGACAGGTCTGCAGGGATCCGGCTCACGAGAAAATTCCTGACCTGATTCCGGTACATGCCGGAGATGTAATTATGGCCGTCGTGACGTTCTCCCGTAATGGCTATAAAGAGCGAATCACGGGGAAATGAGAATTTTCGGCTGTCAGTTACCAGGTGTCTGACCGGTGTATTTTCAGATTGCAGGTGCAAATCGCCGCTGCATGCCGCAGCTATATCCTGAATAAGGTATTCGTTCATATAATGTCCTTTGATCCTCCTCTCCCGTGTCAAGCCGTTTTTTGCCGGTACTGCAACGGTTCCCGGTTAATCATTTGAAATTTTCAGGAACAGTGTTTGCTTTCTTATATAATTGTTAATTTTACAAAATTAAATAAAAAGCCTTACCAACTGTAATATAATCCTATGTATCCTGAAAATATAAAGCGCAAACTGGAATATAAGCTTCGGGAGCTGGAGTTGATAATAAATCAGATAAGCCGCGATGAGGAAGCGACTGGAATTGATGTTGAACTTGCACTTGAGAAAACAAGGGATCTGTATGATTTGCTTACGCGGCTGAAAGGCGGAAAATCTATACCAACCGGCAAACCTGTTGTCCCCTCCGATCCCGATCCGGTCGAGGACAATCACATCTACGAGGCAGAGGGAATTGTTCCAAGCCCCTCGGGATATATGAGGAGGGAAGGCCCCCGCACGGAGGAAAAAGAAACGGGCGAGGATCCGGGCAGACAGCCTGA
>SKQJ01000077.1 GCA_007119075.1 Bacteroidales bacterium
ACCGGATTCTGCCGGAATGTTCTGATGGTATTGTATCAGCATATCCAGTTCCCTTCTGCCGGGAGGAAACCCGAGCCAGGCAAATGAGTCGTTTCCCCGGAAAGGAATATTATCATTGTCATCCGGTTGCATGAGGCTTACCAGCGTAATGCCGGTATTCTCAAAAAATGATCCGTTCTGATCTTCACCGCCTGGATTTACGTTCCTGTTTAAAGGACCAGGAAAAGCCATAACTATTGCGGAGGGATATTTTACGAGTAATTCTGCTATTTCTGATATATCATAAACGGCGTCAAAAACGAACAATAATTTACTGAAAACCTCCTTTATCATTTCTGAAACAGCCACCGGGGCCAGTAAAACAATTGGTCTTGCCATATAAAAATGAGATTTAAAAAGTAAATATAGCAAAATATGGCAATTGACCGGCCATCAGGGGGGCTCATAACCGGAATAACCGGAAATTGATTGCTCACGGTGAAAAAAAAGGGGAGCAACCATACTCCCCTCATATCAATAACAAGTGCGTTTTTGTTATGCGACAGGGTATCTTTTGATGATCTCCTCCGGATTCATTAAAATATCAACATACTGGGCACGGGTATAGGCAAAAGGATCCCTGGAGGAAGCCCTTGACAGTTTGCCCCTGAAGTCGCTCAGTGAATTATATCCTTTCGATTCCATCCACGATTCCAGGCCGGAAAGCATTGTTGCAATATGCCCCGGCTTATGTTTGTAAATTGCACTGACCACCTGGGTGGAATCAGCACCGGCAAGGATCATGCGTGCGACATCTTTTCCGGTAAATATGCCGGTGTTGCTGCAAATATTCCCTTTCACCCTGTTATACAACAATCCGGTAAAACGCAGGGGCAGTCTGTAATCACCCTCTGTGCTGAGGTTAAACGGAAATACATGTGCCTCCTGGTCCACATCTATATCGGGTTGAAACAGCCGGTTAAAAATCACAAATCCGTTAACCCCGACTTCATCCATCTGAGAAATTACGTGAAGGGGATTTGAATAAAAAGGCCCCAGTTTGACAGCCACCGGGATGTTTACGACTTTTTTGATTTCCCGCAGGATTTCGATCTGACGGGCTTCGATTCCGGCTGCGTCCGCCCCTGTATCCTTGGGAGCCGAATAGAAATTAAGCTCAATACCGTCAACTCCGGTATCCTGCAGCAGCTGGGCATATTCCACCCAGGTCTCAGGGTATATCGCATTCAGGCTCGCGATAAGCGGTATTGACAAAATTTCTTTTGCCTTTTTCAATCCCATAAGATATTCCTTGGGACCGGCATGGGAAATGTTGGGATGCATGGTCGGATGCTCTGCATGCCGGTCATCATACTCATGCAGGTTCTCCTGCAATTGTACCCGTTCATACTGAATCTGCTCCTCGAACAAAGATTTATACACAACTGCGGAAGCACCTGCTTTTTCAAGCTGGATTAACGTTTCCGGTTTTTGGGAAAGATTGCAGGCACCAACTACAATAGGATTTTTTACCTCAATTCCCATAAACCTGGTTTTTAGGTCAGCCATTTTTAATCAATTTTAGTTTTACAATTTTAAATTTATCTCTATGAATAATCGCTTTTGTCGGAAATAGCCATGTCTGGCATCAACCGGGACAATGAATTATCATGGGCTTTACATTTAAGTAACAAAAGGGAACCCGCTTGGTTCATATTTAAAGGGACCTGATTTTATCAGGGCACAGGATTGTTTTCCATGCAGAACGGCAAAACCCCAAAAAGGTCCGGCTTCTGCAAATCCGTATTAAATATAAGAAATAACGGCAGGAAAACAAAATGCCGGGAATATTGTCGCATATACCGTAAACCGGTTGGCCTGACTGAAAAGGGCCGCCCTTTGTGGGACGGCCCTTGAATTAAACGATGTAAAAACAGGTTATTCTTTTGAAAAGTCCATCGCAGCCAGCCTTACATAACTTTTATGTCTCCAGCGGGCATTTTCTTCGGCGGCTTTGAATAATTCCTGCGCTTCTTCAGGAAATGCCTTCCGGAGAGAAGAATAGCGGACCTCTGACTGCAGGAATTCCTGGAACTTGCTCCAATCGGGCTCTTTGGAGTCAAGGACGAAAGGATTCTTTCCTTCCCGCTCAAGCATGGGATTATAGCGCCAGTTGGTCCAATAGCCTGCCTCGACAGCACGCCTGGTTTCTTCAATGGTCTTGCCCATGCCAAGTTTCAACCCGTGATTTATACAGGGTGAATAAGCAATAACTACAGAAGGACCCGGGTATGCCTCAGCTTCCTTGATGGCCTTCAGAAGCTGTGCCTGACCTGCCCCGATGGCTACCTGTGCAACGTATACGTAACCGTAGCTCAGCGCCATCACACCAAGGTCCTTTTTCCTTATCCTTTTACCGGCAGCGGCAAATTTAGCAACGGCTCCTATCGGGGTGGACTTGGAAGCCTGGCCGCCGGTATTGCTGTACACCTCGGTGTCCAGTACCAGCAGGTTAACATCTTCTCCCGAAGCAATAACATGGTCAAGTCCGCCATAGCCAATATCATAGGCCCAACCGTCTCCACCGAAAATCCAGATTGACTTTTTAACCAGGTATTGTCTTAATTTCATTATCTCACCTGCAACAGAGTCATCCTGATTTTCAAGAAGCTCAATCACCCTTTCGGATGCGGCCTTTGACTTCTCAGCATCTTCCTTGCCCTCGATCCATGAATTGAAAGCCTCCTTAATTTCCGGGGACATTCCGTTCTGCAGTCCGTCTTTCATCAAATCTTCGATCCTTTGGCGCATCTGCCTCACGCCAAGGGCCATTCCATAACCATATTCGGCATTGTCCTCGAACAATGAATTGGCCCATGAAGGTCCGTGGCCATTCTTGTTTACCGTATATGGCGTTGATGGAGCAGAGCCACCATAAATCGAGGTACATCCGGTAGCATTGGCTATCATCATGCGATCACCAAACAGCTGTGTGACCAGCTTGATATAAGGAGTTTCGCCGCAACCGGTGCAGGCTCCGGAAAATTCAAACAAAGGCTGGGCAAACTGGCTGTTCTTGACCGATTTTGATTTATCAAGAACTGTATCCTTGTAACCGATCTTATTGTGCATATAATCCCAGCGGTCATTCTCCACAAGCTGTGATTCCAGTGTCTGCATAACCAGGGCCTTTTCTTTCGCCGGACAGATATCCACACAGTTGCCGCATCCGGTACAATCAAGGGGACTTATCTGAATCCGGTACTGATATTCTTTTGTTCCTCCCAGACCTTTCAGGGTGACAGTGCCTTCAGGTGCGCTGTCGGCTTCCTCTTGGGTAAGCAGAAATGGCCTGATCACGGCATGAGGACAGATGTATGCGCACTGGTTGCATTGTATGCAGTTTTCAGGCAGCCATTCAGGTACGTGCACGGCAATGCCCCTCTTTTCATATGTAGTTGTTCCCTGGGGGAAGGTGCCATCTTCCCGGCCGGTAAAGGTGCTGACCGGCAGACTGTCGCCGTTCTGGGCAACAATCGGTTCCACTATATTCTTGATAAAATCAGGAATATCCCTTGTATCTTCAGGTCTGGCAGTATCAACATCTTTCCATTCTGACGGAATTTCTATTTTCAGCACATCTCCGCCGCGCTGCACCGCAGCCTTGTTCATATCTACGACTTCCTCGCCCTTCATGCCAAATGACTTGACGATGGCCTTGTTCATTTCCTTAACGGCCTGGTCGTAAGGGATCACATTTGATATTTTGAAGAAGGCAGACTGCATAATGGTGTTGGTCCTGTTGCCCAGCCCGATTTCTTCGGCAATTTCTGTAGCGTTAATGATATAAAACTGGATGGCATTATCGGCCATGTGTTTTTTCATCGCGGCAGGAAGCCTCCTTTTAGTCTCTTCCTCGTCCCAGATACTGTTCAGCAGGAAAGTGCCCCCCTTTTTCAGGCCTTTCATCAGATCGTATCTTTCAAGGTATGCCGGAACATGGCAGGCAATGAAATCGGCATTGTTCACAAGGTAAGGGGCACGTATGGGCTTATTGCCGAAACGGAGATGAGATACGGTAAACCCGCCCGATTTTTTTGAATCGTATGAGAAATACGCCTGGGCAAATTTGTCGGTCGTATCGCCGATAATGATGATCGAGTTTTTATTAGCCCCGACTGTTCCGTCCGAGCCAAGACCAAAGAATTTTGCGGCATAATTTCCCTCGGGAGAAACATCGATTTCAGGCTGTAAAGGCAGTGAAAGGAAAGTCACGTCATCGACAATACCAACGGTAAATCTGTTTTTCGGCTCGGGCATTTTCAGGTTGTCGAAAACAGCCTTCATCATGGCAGGAGTAGTATCCTTTGAGCTTAATCCATAGCGGCCGCCCACAATTACGGGAGCATCAGGTTTTCCGTAAAAAAGATCCTTGACATCCAGGTAGAGCGGCTCACCGTTTGCGCCGGGTTCTTTTGTCCTGTCAAGTACGGCAATCCTTTTAACATTGCCGGGAAATGCCTTCATGAAATATTTGGCCGAAAAAGGCCTGTAAAGATGAACGGAGATCATGCCCACCTTCTCGCCTCTGGCATTCAGATAATCTACGGTTTCCTTTATCGTTTCGGTAATCGAACCCATCGCTATAACGATATTTTCAGCATCGGCGTCACCGTAATAGGTGAAAGGGTGATATTCACGTCCGGTTATTTTCCCTATTTCCTGCAAATATTCCTCGACAACATCGGGCACTGCATCATAAAAACTGTTTGCAGCCTCGCGTGACTGGAAATATATATCGGGATTCTGCGCAGTGCCCCTGGTAACGGGATGTTCCGGATTAAGCGCCCGCTCGCGGAAAGCCTGTACAGCATCATAATCAAGAAGTTTTTTCATCTCCTCCTGATCACATTCCTCTACCTTCTGTATTTCGTGTGAAGTGCGGAACCCGTCAAAAAAGTGCAGGAAGGGGATCCTGGTCTTTATCGACGCAAGGTGGGCTACAGGAGCGATATCCATAATTTCCTGCACACTGCCGGTGGCAAGCATGGCAAACCCGGTATGCCTTGTACTCATCACATCGCTGTGGTCTCCGAATATGGAAAGCGCCTGTGCAGCCAGGCTTCTTGCACTTACGTGAAAGACGCCAGGCAGCAGTTCGCCGGAAATTTTATACATATTGGGTATCATCAAAAGAAGACCCTGTGATGCAGTAAAAGTAGTAGTCAAAGCCCCGGATTGCAAAGAACCGTGCACTGCACCGGCTGCACCGCCCTCGGACTGCATTTCTACAACCCTGAGAATATCCCCGAAAATATTTTTCCGTCCGTTTGCCGCCCACTCATCAACATTTTCCGCCATGTTGGATGAAGGAGTTATGGGATAAATAGCAGCAACCTCACTGAAAATGTATGCTACATGTGCAGCCGCATGGTTCCCGTCACAGGTAATGAATTTCTTCTCTTTTGTCATATTGTTAAATATGTTAGGTGATTAAAAGGTTATATTGGTTGTGATACCAGCATTTTTCTTAAAATATTTTTAACGACTGGCAAAAATATAAAACAAGAGGAATAAAATTCATGACAATACTCATAATGAACTCCTGAAATCAGGGATCCATAACCCGTAGCTCATTACCGGGAACACCTGGCCGCCAGCCATGCAATCGGCAACACAGAAAGAAAGGGAGCGATGGAGAAACAATTATATCAGGGGCCCGCAGTACGGGGAAGCTTCTGCATTACTCACTGTTCATCGAAATAAGGAATTCTTCGTTTGACCTGGTCTTGGATACACGGTCTCGCAGAAATTCCATTGACTCGACGGGATTCATATCGGAAAGATAGTTCCGGAGTATCCATATCCTGTTCATCATATCCTTGTCCAGCAACAATTCTTCCCTTCGGGTGCTTGAGAGGTTCACATCAACCGACGGATAAATTCTCTTATTGGAAAGCTTCCTGTCCAGCTGCAGCTCCATATTTCCGGTTCCCTTGAATTCCTCAAAAATAACATCATCCATTTTTGAGCCGGTCTCCGTCAAAGCGGTGGCAAGAATGGTCAGAGAGCCCCCGTTTTCAATATTCCTGGCTGCACCGAAGAACCGTTTTGGTTTTTGAAGCGCATTGGCATCGACGCCGCCGGAAAGAACCTTGCCTGATGCCGGGGAAACGGTGTTGAAGGCACGCGCCAGACGGGTAATGGAATCCAGGAGGATCACGACATCATGGCCGCACTCGACCATTCTCTTTGCTTTCTCTATAACCATATTGGCGACTCTCACATGCCTTTCGGCCGGCTCATCGAAGGTCGAGGAGATCACTTCTCCCCGCACGCTCCGGGCCATGTCAGTTACCTCTTCGGGTCTTTCGTCAACGAGCAAAATCATCATATAAACCTCAGGATGATTTGCAGCTATGGAGTTTGCTATCTCTTTAAGAAGAACTGTCTTGCCGGTTTTGGGCTGGGCCACGATCAGGCCCCGCTGACCTTTTCCTATGGGAGCGAACAGATCAACTATCCTGGCCGACAGACTGTTGCTCTTTTCACTGACAAGAGTAAATTTTTCATCGGGGAAAAGCGGGGTAAGAAAATCAAAAGGGACCCTGTCTCTGATGTAGTCGGGCGATCTTCCGTTTATCTGCTCGACTTTGATAAGCGGAAAGTACTTTTCTCCGTCTTTTGGCGGGCGGATTGTACCCAGCACTGTGTCGCCGGTTTTAAGCCCGAAAAGCTTTATCTGGGATTGAGAGACATAAACATCATCGGGGGAATTCAGGTAATTGTAATCGGATGAACGCAAAAAACCATAGCCATCGGGCATTATTTCAAGCAATCCCGATGTGGATATTATACCGTCGAAATCATATTCCCGGGCTGAACCCTTGCGCTCCTGCTGCTTTTTCTGGTAGCTTTCCTTGCTCTGTCTTTCAGCTGTCGCAGATTTGCGCTCATCGGAAGGATGAGCCTGCTGGGAGTGATATGAGGGCCCGGCATGGGCTGGCTTCGGCGTTCTGCTTTCTTCCGGCCTGGCCCTTTTATGGCCCGGGTCCTTTTCCTTTGAATGCACCGGCCGGTTATCCGGCTTATCGGAAGGAGGCTGATTCCTGTTATCGGAAGGAGGCTGGATCCTTGTATCGGAAGGTTTTTCAGAAGCTGCCGGGATTTCGGGTTCTGATGGAGGAGCCGGACGGCTTTCTGCGGCAATCTGAGTCTCTTTTTGCTGGGGAAATTCGTTTTTTTGATTTTGCTTCGAAGGCGGCCTGCCGCGTCTCCTGGCTGGCCCCTGTCCCGGGCTCTTCGATCCCTGCTTGTTTCTCTCAATATCTCTTTCAGAAGTGTTAATTGCCTGCTGATCGAGGATCCTGTAAATCAAATCCTGTTTCTTCAAAGACTCGACACGTTTAATATTAAGCTCTTTGGCTATTTCACGCAATTCAGGAACAAGTTTCTTGTTTAGTTCAAGAATATCATACATATGTTTAATAAGAATTAAAATGAATAAATGAAAATGCTATTTGATCTGGTGATGCTGCCCGGAAAATGCACCTGGAATTTTAATTTCAAAGGAAATTATGGAGTGTTATGCCAATGAATGTGGAATTATGGTGCAATAATAAGTAATCCGGGGAAATATGCAAATTTTCGAAAAAAAAACTTCGATTTTTTGACTCAGGGTAACAGTTTTAAATAACTTATAGTTAAGTTTGCTACTATCAGCAAAATTAGTTATTTTTTTAATTAAAAAAAAGGATTCCCGCAATTTGTAACAGCTACAGGTGGTTTTGCAACTTAATGCATTCATTAACGTATTATCAGATTAATTATTCTCTGTCTGCATGAGACAATTAAAGATCATTAAACAGGTTACCAACAGGGAAACTCCCTCACTGGATAAATACCTTCATGAAATAGCCAAAGTAGATCTGATAACCGCCGAGGAAGAGGTTGAGCTGGCGAGAAGAATTAAGAAGGGCGATGCGGAAGCCCTGGATCTTCTTATCAAGGCAAATTTAAGGTTTGTAGTCTCGGTTTCAAAGCAGTACCAGAACCAGGGACTGAGTCTGCCGGACCTTATCAACGAAGGGAATCTCGGGCTCATTAAAGCTGCGCAGCGTTTTGATGAAACCAGGGGGTTTAAATTTATTTCATATGCCGTATGGTGGATCAGACAATCCATATTGCAGGCACTTGCCGAACAGGCAAGGATTGTTCGTCTTCCCCTTAATAAAATAGGCTATATCAATAAAATAAACCGCACCTTTTCTGAACTTGAGCAAAAATTTGAACGGGAGCCCACAGTGCTGGAATTGGCCTGTGCCCTTGAACTGGCCCCCAAAGATGTAAAAGAATCGCTGAAAACATCGGGACGTCATTTGTCGATGGACGCACCAATCAATCCCGATGAGGAAGGGAATATGTATGACATTATCCTGAACGATGACATTCCCGAACCCGACAGGGAGCTGCTAAATGAATCATTGCGCAAGGAAATAGAAAGGGCCCTTTCCTTGCTTACCTATCGCGAAGCCAATATCGTCAGGCTTTATTTTGGCCTGAACGGCAAGCACCCGCACACCCTGGAAGAGATCGGGGAAGCCTTCAGCCTGACCAGGGAAAGGGTCAGGCAGATAAAAGAAAAAGCCATCAAAAGGCTTAAGCATTCAACAAGGAACAAGATATTGAAAACTTATCTCTGATTCCCCATTAAATTATCCTGATGCAACCACTTGTAGCACCGTCGCTGCTGTCGGCGAATTTTGGCCATCTTGATGCCGATATAGATATTGTCAATAACAGTTCGGCTGACTGGCTGCATATCGATGTAATGGATGGCGTATTCGTTCCCAACATCAGTTTTGGTTTTCCTGTTCTTGAAGCTGCCAGGAAAAGATCTGCCAGGCCTCTCGATGTGCACCTTATGATACAAAAGCCGGAAAACTATATTGAAAGGTTCAGGGATGCCGGAGCATCGGTTCTCACTTTACACTATGAGGCGGTCAGCCATCTGCACAGCGCGGTCACGCTTATCCGTTCACTCGGGATGAAAGCGGGAGTCTCGCTTAATCCTCACACGCCGGTCATATTGCTTGAGGAAATTCTTCCCTTGCTTGACATGGTCCTTCTTATGACGGTAAACCCCGGGTTCGGGGGACAGGACTTTATCCAGAGCAGTTATGGCAAAATCAGAAAATTAAAGGCACTCATCAGTGAAACCGGGTCATCTGCACTCATACAGGTCGATGGCGGGGTGACCCTGGATAATGCTTCCTCCCTGGTCGGTGCCGGGGTGAACGTACTTGTTGCCGGAAACACCATCTTTAAGTCGCCCGACCCGGCGGCAACCATCACCGCACTTAAG
>SKQJ01000398.1 GCA_007119075.1 Bacteroidales bacterium
GCATTCACCCTTATTCCCTGGGCTGCCCACTCGGCGGCAAGATACCTGGTCAGGTGGTTTACAGCCGCTTTGGTCATCCCGTATACCGCACCCGTCCGCACACTTGTCAGTCCCGCCACCGAACTGATATTTATAATGTTGCCCTGTTCTGACCCGGCGAGCATGGAGTTGAAGAGCCGGCAAAGATCCCATACGGCATGAAGATTGGTATCCAGTATTTTCCGGTATTCTGCCTCGGTGTATTCACTGGTTGGCTTACGGATATTCATGCCGGCATTATTCACCAGTATATCCAGGGCCGGCCAATTTTTCGTCACCGCCGCATGGAGGCTCTTTCTGTCCGACGGATTGCTTATATCTGCCTGTATACCCGTAATCCTGGCGCCGGCGCAAGGTTTGGCGGAAATTTTTTTGATATCATCGCTGCTTCTGGCAACAAAAACTACCTCACAGCCCAAAGCAGCGAGTTCCCTTACGATTGCCAGTCCGATCCCCCTGGTGCCACCCGTTACCAGGGCTCTTTTGCCTTTAAGGTTCCAGCGCTCATCCACCCCTCTATGCTTAAATTGTTCTCTTCACCTTGGTCAGCAGGTCGTTGACGGAACCGATCTCAATATATGAAGCCCCGGTTGAATGACCGAAATTGCCCGCAATAATCACAAGCCGGCTGTCCTTTTTAGCCGAACCGTCCTCCAGCAGGGAATTTACAGCCCGTTCGACAAACTCATAGGAATTCTTTACAGGATCCATGTAGTTTGCGTTGGCGCCATAGGTTAGTGCAAGCTCACGCACAACCCGGCGGTCATAACATTTGGCCCAAATCATCCGGTTGCCCCTGTAGGCGGAGAGCCTCAGGATTGTAAGGCCCGTTTCGGTATCGGCCAGTATTGCGCGTGCAGGCAAATCGACCGCTGCCTGCACAGCCGTCTTGATAAGGAAGGCGGAAACTTCATTTTTTGCAACCTCGACAGGTATGTCATTAAAAGGTTCCTTGGTCTTTTCCACCTCGCAGGCAACGACTGACATGGTTTTCAGCGATTCCGCCGGATATTTGCCATATGCAGTTTCTCCGCTAAGCATAATGGCATCGGTCTGACTGTAAATGGCATTTGCGATGTCGCTTACTTCCGCCCGGGTGGGACGGGGACTGTAAATCATGCTATGGAGCATCTGGGTGGCGATTATCACCGGTTTCCTCTTTTCTATACACTTGTTTATAAGCATTTTTTGTATGCCGGGTATCTTTGAATATGGCATCTCTATTGCAAGATCTCCCCGGGCCACCATAATGCCATAAGAGTGATCGAGTATTTCATCGATATTGTCAACGCCCGACTGGTTTTCGATTTTGGCAATGATCTTTACCCGGCTGTTGTGTCTGTCGAGGATTTCCTGTATTTGCAAAAGATCTTCCTTGTTTCGAACAAAAGAATGGGCTATAAAATCTATATCCTCGTCTATGGCAAGCTGGATCGCTACCCTGTCTTTTTCTGATAGTGCGGGTAATTTCACATCGATCCCGGGTATGTTCACGCTTTTCCTTCCGAGAATGATTCCCGGGTTACGTGCTTCACAAACAAGCTGGTCACCCTCCTTTGATCTGACCAGCAGCTCGATATCGCCATCATCAATCAGGAGGCGGCTTCCCAAAGGAACCTCATCAACAATGTCTTCATATGAAAGGCAGATGACATTTTCGTACGATTTTGTTCCGGGAGCTCCTTTTACATAAACCCTGTCGCCGGTTTTGACTTCAAGGCCCTTTTCTGTCGGGTTTGTCCTTACCTCCGGCCCTTTTGTGTCGATCATAAGGGCTATCCTGTCAGATACCTGCCGTACGTTATTGATAACCTTCAGCGAGCCCTCGGTATTTTGGTGGGCGGTATTCATTCTTACCACATTCATTCCGGCTTCATAAAGTTGTTTAAGGAAAGATACCTCGCAGTTCCGGTCGGAGATAGTGGCCACAATTTTTGTTTTCTTCTGTATTTTCATACGAATGGTGAATTTGAAATATTCCCAAAGTTACAAATATCGGGGCATAGCTATATGAAAAATGGAATTATTATTGCCGGGCCGTACACTGAACGGTAAATTCATATACATTTACAAAACCGGAGTTTTTCGCAAAACCCAAAGCAAAATCCAGGCAAACATGCAATGGCCCCGTGCTTTAAATGAATTCAAGGCTTATCTTAAGCTGGAAAGGTCTTTGTCCGCCAATTCAGTGGAAGCCTATATGCGTGACCTGCAAAAGCTCCGGGATTATACCTCTCTGATGGGCGAGCCCCCGGATCCGGATAAAATAGAGATTGCCCACCTCGAAGGATTCCTTGAATGGCTTGACAGCCTGTTGTTTAATTCTGTCAGCCAGGCCAGGACAATTTCCGGCATAAGAGCTTTTTTCAAATTTATGCTCCTTAACGACATCATTGACCGTGACCCTTCTGCACTGCTGGATATGCCGAAAACCGGAAGAAAGCTCCCGGAAGTGCTTTCTGTTGAAGAGATAGACCGGCTGCTTGCGGCAATTGATCTGAGCAGCGACCACGGCCAGAGGAACAAGGCGATGATAGAAACTCTGTATAGCGGGGGGTTACGGGTTTCGGAACTGGTAAATTTAAAGACCGGTGATATTTTCCGCCGGGAAGGATTTATCAAAGTCACCGGGAAAGGGCAAAAACAGAGGCTTGTCCCAATCGGTTCACGCGCCCTCCGGGAGATCGATCTCTACCTGCCCGACCGCACCCGGGTTGCGGTGGCAAAAGGTCATGAAGACATCCTTTTTCTGAATCGCCGCGGGAAGCGGCTGACAAGGGTAATGGTGTTCACCATAATAAAGGACCTTTCGGTGAAGGCCTCGATTACAAAAACAATCAGTCCCCATACCTTCAGGCACTCATTCGCCACCCATCTGATAGAGGGCGGGGCTGACCTCCGGGCTGTCCAGGAAATGCTCGGCCATGAATCCATCATTACTACCGAGATATATACCCACATGGACAGAGAATACCTTCGTGATGCGATTATACGGTTTCATCCGAGATCCTGAGTCCGGGAAAGAAGCGTGTTCACGGCCGCAACAATTCGATCATACGGTTTCATCCGGGATCCTGAGTCCGCGAAAGCAGCGTGTTCACGGCCGCAACAATTCGATCATACGGTTTCATCCGGGATCCTGAGTCCGGGAAAGAAGCGTGTTCACGGCCGCAACAATTCGATCATACGGTTTCATCCGGGATCCTGAGGCCGCGAAAGCAGCGTGTTCACGGCCGCAACAATTCGATCAAACCGTTTCACCGCGGTTCCATATCCGTTCGCCGACCCTGGCAAAAAGCTCCTCCAGGTTATGCCGGGTCTCTTCATCGAATGAGGCTGGGGTAAACTCACCCGATTCGGCCGACCGCGCAAAACAGGAAGCAAGCAATGGCCTTGAAATAGCATTATCCCTGATGTAGCCTGAATTGCTTTCTGCAATGCCTGTCCTTTTTTTGATAATATGCTTCTTGAAATCGAGGGTTGAGAAGAGATCTTCAGGAGCTTCGGTTTTCTGAATCAGGATTATCCTGGAATCAGGATTTCCGGGCTCAAAGCCTTCAAGCTGTGAGTGAAGCATATTTAGAATGTCCTGATTTTCGGGACTGTCGAAGAGCAGAACCGAAAAATCGAAACCCCATCCGATAAGCAGGTTGACCAGTGTGGTGACTCCCGCCGGACCGTTGGCAGGCAGGAAGCTTATTCCCTGGTTTCCGCCCTGCATTTTGCACAGGGCTGACAGGTAATAAAAACTGCAGATATCCTCCACTATAACATTCCTGGTCTGACGGGTGAACTGCTGGCGGTCAAACCCCGTTCCCATCAGCGAGGATATAGGGGATAAGGTGTCAGAAGTAGCTGAATGCAGGTGGGAGGCATCATAGATCAACGTCTCGCTCTGCTCACCGTTTTGCCTTGACCTCTGAACGGCCAGAAGCCTGTATAGCTTGTTGTGATCGATCAGATGGGGCGAATGAGTTGTATAGATTATCTGGACCTGATCCTTGATATCTTCAAAAACCTTGAGCACATCCTCCTGTGCTCTTGCATGGAGGCTAAGTCCGGGTTCGTCGATCAGCAAAAGTCTCTCGGTGCTGTTATTTTCCTTTGCAAAAGCTTTGAGCTCCAGGTAGAATGACAGGAACCATCTTACCCCCCTGCTGCGCTGCTTTGGATAAAGCCGTTCGTGTTCATCCTTTATCCAGAATTCAAGATAGGGCCTTCCTTTCTTTTCTGGATGGGAGATATCATAATGTTCAAGCTCGAAGTGGATCTTGATCTTATTGTCGTTACCAATATTCTGGCGCCAGTATTCCTGGAAATCAACGGTAACTTCATTATTGAGGTTCTCGATTTTTTGCTTGAGTATCCGGTTGTTTGTCTGTTTGAAAAATTTCGGATCAAGCCCGGCAATGATCAGGAAATTCTTGACCGCCTTGTATCCTTCAACTTTTGTGTTATTTTCAAAAATATCATTGAGGTCGATCCGGTTGGGCAGCAGGCTGCTGAAATCTTCAAAAAATTCATGGCGGGGTATGCAACTGAAAAAGGCTTCTCCAGTCTCCTCGCGGGAAAATAAATTGTTGCAGGCCGCAAACTCTTTTTCGGCGTCCTTTTCTGCCTCTATTATGCCTTTCCCCTCTGCAAGGTGCTTCACTATTCTTACGCTTACCCCGGCCATCTCCCTGAGAGATTCCATCCTGCGGCTTATGCCGATATAATTCTCTTTAGCCTCATAAAGCTTATGCTCTCCCGCCCTTATCTCCTTGTCGCCCGTCATCAATGCCAGGTTATCCTCCACATCTGCAAGCTCCCTGTAGGCTTTTTCCAGCCGGGGACTGGTATTTTCAAGGTCTTCCAGCACTTTAAGGCACTTGACCCCGTATTCCCTTAGGAAATAATTCCCTGCCAGCTTATCCCTTTTTTCGGCCAGAAGCAATTCTTCTGCCTTGATCTTTGCCGAAAGTTCACCGTATTCGCCTTCTGCCTCTTCGGCTTCCCGTTTCAGCATGGCCTGTTTGACCGGATCGGAAGCACGTTTCAGCAATTTTGCAAGCTTGGATTGCTTTTTCGAGATCCTGCTGATTTCATGATCCAGGTAAGCTGCGCTTTTTTCAAGCCGCTCAATTTCATCTGTCAGCAAACCGGATTCGTCAAGTATCTTTTCAGTTGCTGATCTTGTTGCTTCGGTCAGGCTGACCTCTTCCTTTTCTATTTTATCAAATATTTCCGAAATTTGATCGCCCGAAATAATGATCTGGCTGGTCATATCCGGCAGCCATTTTCTTGTAAGCCTCAGAACTCCGCTCTTTTTAATCGATGAAAGAACCCCTTCCGGCAGGCGGCTGACATCGACCAGATCAAATGGCTCATTCCCGTCGATCCGGTAAGAACATGATACCTCGGGAAAAGTCATGTCGCTCCGGAGCACATCCTCGGAAATTTCTCCCTCCCGGAAACTATAAAGAGCCTCGAGCACCGATGTTTTGCCCGATTCATTCTGGCCGATGAGCGCCGTGATATTATCGGCCGGGAGCGTGTTCCAGCCTGAATCTATGATACTCCTGAAATTCCTGATCCTGAACTCTGAAAGCCGCATTTCTTTTATGTTATGTGATTGTAAAGCCCATGATGAGAATATCGTCGACCTGCTCATTGTCACCCATCCAGGAAATCATGGTTTCTTTAAGAATATCGTGTTGTTCCTGCATGTCCTTTTGATGGATGTCAAGCAGCAGCTGTTTAAAGGGCCTGTATTTGAATTTTTTGCCTGCCGGCCCTCCGAACTGGTCCGGATAGCCGTCAGAAAAAAGGTAGACCCGGTCATTTTTGACGATCCTGATGTCATGGGCAGTAAAGGGCTGCTCAAACATTGCATCTATTCCTACCGGCATTTTATCGGCTTTTATCTCTATCAATGTCTCGTTCCTTACAATATAGACAGGGTTGTTGGCACCGGCAAACTGCATGCTTGTCCTGTCGCGGTTGATAATACACAGAGCGAGGTCCATCCCGTCCTTGGACTCGTCAAAATTGCCCGTCTGATGCAGTGCTTCCATGATTTTTTCCCGTATCCTGTTAAGAATCCGGCCCGCCCTGTCTGTGCGGCCCGATTTTACAATTTCATTCAAAAATGAAATGCCCAGAATGCTCATCAGGGCACCCGGAACCCCGTGGCCGGTGCAATCTGCTGCTACAATATACGTCTGAAGGTCCTTTTGGGTTACCCAGTAAAAGTCGCCGCTGATAACTTCCTTGGGCATGAAAAAGATAAAGTGCTCGCCCAGAAGTCTTTTAAGCAGCTGATCAGAGGGCATCAGGGCCTTTTGGATCAGTTCGGCATACCGCAGGCTGGCCATAATTTCCTGGTTAGCGGCCTTAGCCTGTCCGGGCGGGGAATAGCCTGATCCTTTATTTGACTTTTTTGATCCGGGCATGGATTTATGATAAACGGCCGAAAAGTACGAAATAAAAATAATACCTGAAAACGGGCGATTCAGGCTGCCGCCGATGTGTCAGCCAAAGGGCTTGATTTACAACTTTATATGCGGCAGACCTGCCTTTTTGCCATTAGGCATCGCTACCCTTTGGCTCCGTAAGCATCTGCCGGTTGCAAAAAGCGACAAAATGTCGTGAAAGGTACTGAATTTAGTGTTTGGTTAATTTTTTGAAAGGCACAAAATAAACTAATCGAAAATATGTTTGTTTATTTGTATCATTAAAAACTAATATTGAGAAAATGGCTCCAATCTGGATAATATTTATAGTATTTATGCTGATCAGCTGGCTCGTTGGAAACCAGCTTAAGTCGAGATTCAGGAAGTATGCGAGGATTCCTGTGAATTATGGTCTTACAGGCAGGGAAATTGCCGAAAAGATGCTTTATGACAACGGCGTTACCGACGTCAGGATAGTCTCTGTCCCCGGGGAGCTGACCGACCACTATCACCCGGGTCACAAAACAGTCAATCTCAGTCGTGAGGTTTATTCCGGGAACAGCGTCGCAGCCGCGGCCGTTGCTGCACACGAGTGCGGTCACGCGATACAGCATGCCAGGGCATATGCCTTCCTGCAGATGAGATCTGCCCTGGTGCCCGTCGTAAGCTTTGCATCAAGGTACGTTCAATGGGTATTGCTTGCGGGGATTTTGATGGTAGAATCATTTCCCGGACTGCTGCTGACCGGGATCGTGCTTTTCGGACTGACGACTCTTTTCAGTTTTGTTACCCTTCCGGTGGAAATTGATGCAAGTCAGCGTGCCCTTGCATGGCTCAACCACAGCAACATAACAAACCGGGAGACCCATCCCCACGCCCAGGATGCACTGAAATGGGCTGCCTATACCTACGTTGTAGCCGCTTTGTCCTCTCTTGCCACCCTTCTCTTTTATATCTGGATATTCATGGCAAGAAGGAACTAAACTGCTTTTTAAAAAGTTCTGATTTTGGTGAAATTGTAATAAGCACTCTTTGATATCATACAGGATATGGAATTCAAAGATTATTACAGCATACTGAAAATAAGGCCGGATTCGGACAGGGCTGAAATAAAAAATGCCTACCGGAAACTTGTAAATCTTCATCATCCCGACAAGCATCCCCGGGATTCCGGGGGTGCTGCCCCTTTTCTGGATATCCGCGAAGCTTACGATGTTTTAAGTGATCCCGGAAAGCGGAAAGAATACGACCGTATTTATGAAAAGGAGATGAACATAAACAAAAGATCATCGACCGGTTTCGCCGAAAATACCGGAGGTTTCGGCGAATTCCGCCATGGGCATGAAATGGATGATCTGATGGATGAGTTATACCGGAGGTTTTTCGGATCCCGTGAAAAATCATCCAGGAGAAGACCGGGAGAAGACTCCGGCCATATCCACTATGATGACCTGCTTTGACCGCCCTGGTTCAAAGATCCCGGCATAACCGCCGTGCCTGACCGGCTAACATCTTTAGTCCGACCGCCGTGCCTGACCGGCTGCCTCTCTTAACCGGATTTGTTCACAGCCCCCCGGCACCGCCTTACCTGACCGACGATCTCCTGTCTGTCGGTATCCTCACCGAAATAAACTGCATACCTTCAAGGGCGTGACACGAGTTGCAGGTATTCATAAATACATTGAAACGGCTCTCGAACAGCTCCGGGTCCCTCTTTTCTATCGCCTCCTCAAGACCGGGTAGAGCGACCGTAAGGAAATGCTGAGCCGATTCAGTCCTTGCCGGCCTTCGTTCAAGACCGTCCTCCAGGGCTTCTTCAAGCTCTTCTGTCTGATGGGCTGCGTACTGCCAGTTTTCGTCCTGACCGGCCCAGTATAATTCCTGGTACCGGTAATCGACTTCCCACATGGCTCTTCCAAAACCTCCAAGATGACTGGCAACGGTTTCGAACTTTTGCTGTACATCTCCCGTCAGCCAGCCGTCTGTGCCCACGGGTTCATCACCGGCAGGCCTGCAGGAAAAGGACAATGTCATAACACAGATAATCGACAGCAGCTTAAATGATCTTTTCATTTTTGGGGGTATTTGCATTTATACTTTCCGGATTGCAGAGCCCGGGTAACAGAATCAGAATAAGATGGTGAGCATTAAAGAATTGCGATGCTGCCTGTTTGCGGTTTATAGCCATGCACCTGGCAACACCGTTAAAATTACGAAAATATAATTTGACATATACACTGTTTTATTGCAAATTTCTTTATTTCAAACCCGATTTACATCCGGGCATTAAATAAATCCCGAACCGTCTTTTTCCGACCTTATCCCTGAGCCGCCTTTTCCCGCCCGGGGGTATCGCATCATGAAACTACATCTGATTCATGTTTACAATATAGCCACATTGTTTACTTTGCTTCCACAATTCCGTCGATTTCCCAAATAAACCTGAAAATAATCCGCACAAAACTGTAACATTTCACAGACAAAGGAGTCTTATGATTAAAGATGTTCGATTTCGTGCGCAGGTGTATCGCCACCGTACAGATCCCCGAAAGGGAAAAGTCATTTAAGGAGCCGTAAATCAGGGGTTAAGGATGATTGGCACAAAAATGGCTATTAAAAGCAAGAATCCTAAAAACCTAAAAACCCAAGGTCATGCAGATAGAATTGAAACCCAACGAAGTGGTGGTAAAAGCCGGAAATTCTGACAGGTTTTGCAATGGCACAAAAATTGATGGTAAACTGATAGTAACCAATCAGCGGATATATTTCAGGGGACTGAACGGAAACGCCGGGAAACACGATCTGGAAATAGTCCCTTCACAGATCAATGAAGTGCATTTTTTCAATACCGGCTTTTTGTCGCCCAA
>SKQJ01000389.1 GCA_007119075.1 Bacteroidales bacterium
ACCTGATCTGGGTGCTGTTCCCGTTTCCTTCTTCAGCCCGGTTGGCTGTCCAGCTGAGCCAGTCGACTCCGATTGCATTGTAGGGAAGGAACCTTTTTTCCTTGTTGCCGCTGTACTGGAAAGTTATGGTTTGCCGGAACTGGAGCAAGTCGCTGAATCTGTAGTGTACCCTGAATGTGTTTTCCAGGCTGTTTTCAAACCTGTCGTTCCTTCCCAGGTTCGAAACGGCGATCGGGTTGAAATACTCATGACCGCCTCCCTGGTAGGTATGGATGGGGTTAAAATATTCGCCGGTTAGCCGGCCGAACGCGTCATATTCCCAGATGCTCATGTTGGGCGCCTTCACATAGGCCACCTCCCTGACATTTACATTATTGCGACCCCATTGACTAAAAGTCAGGTTGCGCTCCCATTCATTGTAGGTGTAATTGAACTGAATGCTGAACTCGAACCGGCGGGAAAGGAAATATCTGAGGTTCATCCTGGTGGAGAAACGGTTGGCCGAGGTATTGATTGTGGTCCCCCCTTCGTTCATGTAATTGAACGAGGTGGAATACCTTGTCCTTTCGCCGCCCCCGCTGAGCCGGAAATAATGGTCATGCGACAAGCTGTTCCGGGTAAGCTCGCCCAGCCAGTCGGTGTTTGCCGAATAATTGTAAAAATCGGGGTAATCCCGGTCATATGCTATCTCGGGGGGTATTACAAAGACGCCGCGGTTATTGTGCCATTGTTCCAGCTGGAGCATTATGTATTCATTTCCGTCGAGCAGGGGAATGGCCGGTGGCTGGACGTTCAGGCTGGAACGGTATTCGTAGTCGAACTGGACCCTGCCCAGTCGCCCCTGTTGGGTCTCGATCAGCAGGACGCCGTCGGCGCCACGAGAACCGTACTGTGCTGTCGAGGCGCCATCCTTCAGGACCGATATGGACCTGATATCCTGGAGGGGGATATTTATCAGGTTGCTGATGTCTTCCTGATCGGCCGAGGCAAGATCGAAATCGGACGAAATTCTGAACTGGGGGATGCCGTCTATCACGATCAGCGGCCGGCTGTTGCCCATGGAGCTGAGTCCCCTTATGACAATCTGGGAGCCTGCTCCGGGGTCGCCGGAAGCCGCGATGATATCCATGCCTGTTACCCTTCCCTGTAGCGCATCGGCTGCCGATGAAAACCCGGCGCCCTGCATTTCCTCCATGCTGATCCTTACGGTTGAGGAAGCGTCGTCCCTTTGATTGATGTTGGTCAGCCGGGTATGGTCCCTTGCCACAGCCGTTACTGTCACTTCTTCAAACTGTACGGTCGATGGTGCCAGATTGATAGTCATCGGATTGACAAAATCCGGCGTTATTTCCTGTATCTCATATCCGATAACGCTTATCCTGACGGCATTGGAGGGGTTTCTCATCTGAAGCACAAAATCGCCGTTAACATTTGACACTGCACCGTTGACTACGCGGTCTTCGCTGTCAAATTCGATAATATTGGCCCCGACTATGGTAGTTTGATCGCTGCTGTCGTAGATCCTTCCACGGACGACTGACTGCTGCTGGGCAGAAGCATGGATAAAGGCGAAAGCTGCCAGTAACAGAATAACGGATCTTTGAATATTTCTCATCTTTATCTTGTATTTATCATATTTCTGGTGCGGAATCAACACGGGTCCCGATTGGAAGCGTCTTGTCAGGTGACGGGAGCCGGATTTTTTTAGCAGCCAGCTAAATTATAGATGTATTATCTGGTATCCATTGATTCAATAAGGAATGCCCTGTCAATTTCATGAATGACCCCCTGGTTGATAATGTTCGGGAACACCGATGGACCGGTACCTTCCACAATTAATCTCGATGTCAGAATATTCGTAGCGGCCGATTCATTTACCGAGGAGTATACGCCCCCGTTTTTTCCCGTGAACTCAATTACATCAAAGCCGGGGTTTATGTGTATACGGGTATAAACGGTATTAAAGGGAGTTGATCGCTCATCTACCCTTGCAGTTTCATAATAGCCCGGTGACTTTCTGCCGTCCGTAAAGATCACGTCGCCCTGGACAAAATGCAGCCGGAGAAACTTCCGCAGGTCTTCACCTGTCAGCTCATCTGCCCCTGCTTCCTCCAATGCTTCGGCAGTCGGCACAAAGATTGTATAAAACTGGTTTTCCGATATGAAGGTGTAGCGCTGCTGGGCCGTCTGGGCCAGGCCAGCCCCGACTAAAAGCTGGTGGAAATGCGGGTAATTGGCTGATATGAGGGAATAAATGTTTCCTGACCTGAAAGTGAACCAGTTATCGATATCATAGGTAATGCCGTTATCAGCATTGGTGCTTATCTGCCTGGGATAGTTCGGTTTGAGAACCGATCCCATGTAGCCCTCGGTCGTGGGTCCCGTGCCGCTGACCTCTCCGGTCTGGTTGTTGAATATTATATAGTTCCCCGCCAGGTTGGGCAGGAATTCCTTCCGGGCCTGTCCGGTGGGCGTTGCGGTGCCTACATGATTCATAAGAAGGTTGCGAAGCTCACGGGTGGAAAGGCCCCATGCCTGGGGAGGGACTCCAGCCGCATAGATCTGCCATACAACGAACCTGTTCTGGTGCGGGATATACATCAGCGATGAATCGGCAATCAGGCTGATATCGGATTCGATGAATAAGGAATAGTCCTGGCCGGCTCTTTTGAGGGTGGGCAGCAGCCCCGACCTCTCGATGGCATACATCCCGGTTGAATACCCGCTTTGCAGGTAAACAGGCCCGGTAACGCTGCTGAAAGCCCGGGGGACAAGTGCCTGGTCGACCCCAATAAAGGTAGTGTTGCTGCCGAACTCCCTGTGGACGATCGTGCCCGGGTCAATTGTTATAAGGTCGTTTTCGCCGCTGTAGAAACCCCTGTTAAAATCGGTGGGATAAATGGCATTGGCCGACAGGTAGGTGTTGGCAATGATCCTGCGCATGTGTGCGGGCGCATTATCAATGCTGCCCCAGCGGTTGGGCCCCATAAAATAATCCGTGACAAACCTGTCGAAGGCTTCATTGGTAGGGGCCACCATGCCGTGATGATACCTTATTGTGACTTCGCTGGGAAGGCCCATTGTGCCCCGGGGGGCCTGGGTCCTCTCCTCTGTAAAATCAAACGCCAGCTGGGGGTAGCGCAGGTTGAACAATGAATCGACCCGGCGGCCTTCAGTAGCACCAGGTTGGCGGAGGGTTGCCTGCTCATTGTAGGTAAACTGCGGGAAACGGTTCAGGAAATTAAGAAAATCCGTATAATCATGTCCCTGGTTGGTGCTAAGCAGTTCATAGCCGCTTTTCAGGGGCTCCACTACCCGGTCGACCATGTGTACAAATCCGTTCTCGGCAAATATCTCATCGCCGGTAATTTTTGCTCCGGCGTAGTACAAATCGCCCGATGCCTCAAAGGGGCGGCCAAAATAAAACTCATAATCTTCAGGGCTCAGGTTGTATATATCAAAATATTGCCTGAAAAATAGTGGTGCGAATTTACGGGAATTGATGACTCTTCTCCGCCAGCTTGACTGGGTGGTATCGACTATGATGTTCCTGGCAAAGCTGCCGCTGACGCCAAACCACTTGTCATCTGAGCGCAGCAGGGTCTCCCTTTTGAAACCGCGGGGCTTGTTGTTGCTAAGATCGGTCGAATCTATCCACCCGAATACATCGAGCGATGTAAGCTGGAGCCTGCTCCAGGGATTTTGAACAATATGGAAACTGACAATTTCCCTGAGGACCGGGACGGGTATGTCTTCGATGCTGGCGTAATCGGGATGATCCCGGAGCCATTGGTCAAAGGCCTCGTTGCTGGGAGCAAATACAGTGTAACTGCCGGATATATCAATTATAGTGTCAAACCCGGCAAGTTCGATACATCTTGCGAAGGTCGTAAGCTCATCCAGGGATTTGATCTGGGTATAAACCTTGCCTTCAAGCCATGGCGGAGGGTCATAAATGGAGTCTTGGGGCTCACAACTGATAAATCCAATGCAAATACAAAGGAATAAGGTATAAAATGCCTCTCGGTTAATTTTAGTCATCAGTATCTCTTTTATTAATTTTACAAACTTATGTAAAAAAAACACATTATGCTACAGTGCATAAAAAATTTTGTATTAAATAATTGTGAATCAGGATATTGAGGTTGCCAGTTGATTGAAATATGTTATATTTGTATGTTTTGTATCACCTGGAAGCTATACAGGCCATAAGGGTCCAGGATTTTATCGAATGCGCAGTCAAGTCCCTTTACGACCGGCGGGCTCGGTTTCAAAGTGCCCATTCTCCTTAAAATGTGCGGGAGTAACGCCGAAATGGTTCCTGAAACATTTGATAAAATATGAGATATTGTTAAATCCTGACTGGTAGCATACTTCTTTTACGCTGTTTTTCCTGTCCCGCAACAATTCATAAGATTTGTTAAGCTTCAATATCTTAATGAATTCTACGGGAGAATGGCCGGTCAGCGCCCTGATTTTCCTGTATAGCTGTGTCGCACTTACATTCATGCTGTCGGCCATGGTTTTGACATTGAAATCAGGATTGGCAAGATTCTGTTCAAGCAGGACGGTAAAGCTTTGCAAAAATGCATCATCCCTGGATGAGGCAGGTGTCGTTTCCACCATGAAATTCTGTTCCTGGTATTTTTTCCTGATCAGTTCCCTGTTTTTGATCAGCCTGGAGATCTGGGATGAAATCACCTTCAGGTCAAACGGCTTGGAGATATAGGCGTCTGCGCCGGTCTCATAGCCGGAAATTATGTTTTCCCGGGAGTTTTTCGCCGTCAGCAGTATTACCGGAATATGGCATGTCCTGGTATTTTCCTTCAGTTCCCTGCACAGCTGGTAGCCGTCCTTTCCGGGCATAATGACATCTGAAATTACCATATCGGGTATTATTCTGTTAATGAGCCGCAATCCTTCGACACCGTCGGAGGCTTCGTAACATTTGTAATTCCTGGAGAGCACGCTTTTAAGAAAGTTTCTTAATTCAGCGTTGTCTTCCACCAGCACTATTTTCAGGTTTTGTTGTGTCAGCTCGGATATTTTACTGTCACCGCCGGGAACTGCTGGCAAACAGCTGTTGTCTGACCAACGGGCTTCGGCAGCCTTGTTTCCGGCTTTTTCATTAAGTTTTCCGTACGGAAGGATTATATGAAATTCCGTGCCCCTGCCGGCAACGGGATTCACAGCAATTGTGCCGCCGTGCATTTCCACAAGTGATTTTGCAAAAGAAAGCCCGATCCCAGCACCTTCGGCTCGCTCATTTAATTTGTAAAACCGTTCGAATATTTTCTCCTTGTATTCTTCAGGAACAGGTTCTCCTTCATTGAACACAGTGATTATTGCATGATTGAAGTTGCCCGTACCGGAATAAGTGCCCTGTCCGCTGATATCTAAACTGATTGTTATGCTTTGGTTATCAGGGGTATGCTTGAACGCGTTGGATAAAATATTATAAAGGACCTCCTCTATTTTCTGAGGGTCGATATCGATGAAAAAGCTCTCAACGGGTATTTCAGTTACAATCTTTACCGATGTTGATTGTTCCAGGCAACTGAAATTCAAAATAACATTCCTTATCAATTGCACAATGTCGGTCGGCTTTTTAACCGGTTTCAGCTTTCCTGAAGGAATTCTGCTGAAATCAATTATCTGATTGGTCAGTTTCGTCAGGTATCGCGCGTTCCTTTGAATAAGCAGCAGCCGGTCTCCAATACCGGGATTCAGCTCTGCGTTGCTTCGGACCAGGTCGTCGATAGGAGCGATCACAAGGCTCAGCGGTGTCTTGATCCCATGAGCAATATCCGTCAGCAGCGTCATTTTGTTTTCGGAATTCTCAATTCTGAGCTTATCTATATTCCTTTCGTAAATCATTTTTTGCCGGTTGAGAAAAATGAAAATGAGGCCGCCGGTCAAACAAAGAGCCAGTGCTGTCATAAGCAACAGGAAATACCACATCAAGTACCAGGGTTTCAGGACCCGGATGGATATGAGTCTTGATTCCGATGAACTGATATTATTCGAGTTGACGGCCTGTGCCTCGAGAATGTAATTTCCCGGCGGCAGGTTTGAATAATATATATTCCTGTAAAAGCCTGGAATAATTCTCCACTCCTCGTCATAGCCGTGCAGCATGTATCTTATCCGGTTTCCCCGCGGATATTGATAATGGACTGCAGCCGCCCCGATGCTGAATAATCTGTGGTTGTGAGGAAGAACTATTTTGCCGGTTTCATTTATGTGCTGATCAAGGATTTTGCGTCCAAGCACTGTCTCTCCTATTCCTGCCGGCTCATTTCCGAAATTCAACCGCGTAAATACAAGTTTTGGTTCTATTTGATTTGGCCTGATATGACCGGGAAAGAACCTTGTCAAACCATCTTCCCCGCCGAAGAACATTTCGCCCCCGGGTGATTTGTAGCAGGATCCGGCCGTGAACCTGTCATTGTGAAGGCCGTCCTCCCGGCAGTAATAAAGCAGCGAGGGGTCACCTGCATGCTGCCTGTAGACCACCAGGCCCATTTTTGTACTGATCCACAGATTTCCCGTTTCATCGGGAAGGATGCCCGTCACATCATTTGCCGGCAAACCGTTTTCATTGGTGATATGGGTAAATTTCCCGTTTTCAGTGTCCAGAATGTTGATTCCGCCTCCCTGGGTGGCAAACCATATTTTACCGTCAAAGTTTTCGTATATGAAATTTATCTCATTATTGTTAAGGAAGTCACCGGTTTTTGACCGGGCTATAAATCTTTCGAATTTTAAAGCAGGCCTTGTGTTTTCGGTTAAATGGATATCGTGTATGCTGCCTTCCAGCAGATTGAGACCATTCAGGGTTCCCAGCCAGAACCGGCCCTTGCTGTCGACTGTCATCGCGGTTATGGTATTGTCAGAAAGGCTTTCCTGATCGGCTGCATCGCTAACGAACCGGTAGTACGTTTTTCCGGTATTTGTTGCGGGATCGGGTATAAGCAGCAGGCCTTCATCAATTACACCGCACCAGATATTATTGTTGTCATCTGCCAGGACCGTTCGGACGGGACTGTTTAACAGGTATTCATCGCTGAATTGTTCCAGAACCCAGGTGTCTGATTCCCTGTACATTTCAAGCAAGCCTATTTCAGACCCCACCCAGAAGCGGGATCCGGCGGCCTCCGTGATATCCCAGACAGTATGTTTAAAATCGGCCAGTTGATTGTTCTTCTTGAGCTTGGCCGCCCCGCGGGCAACAGGGCCGTTGTCCGGACTGCTGTTATGTATGTAGCTTATCCCCCCGCCGCGAAGTCCGAGAAAAATAAAATCCCGGTTGCCCCCTATAGCGCTCACATTGCCGGATGAAAGCGAATTTTTATCCAGAGGGTCGTGTTTTATGGTATGGAATTCTTTGGGGTAAAGATTCAGGATACTCACCCCCTGACCCTGGTGTCCGGCAAGTAAGTTGCCCGAAAAGTCCTCGAAGAGGCACATTATTTTATTATTGATCAGCGAGCCCCGTAGATAGGGATCGGGGACATGGCTTCCGGTTTTGCCGGAATTCATATCCACATAAAGCAGCTCAGTGGTAGCGCAGGATAAATAGAGCCGGTGGGTGCTGGTATATTTAAGGTTCAGTATGTCCCTGTCGCTGAAAAGCACGGGGCTCAGAATCCTGTTCTCAAGCGGCGAATACAAATGAACGCCTTTGCTGGTGGCGATATAGAGCATATTCCGGGCAGCGGAATATTCCATGAAACTGGCACGGAGGTTTTCCAGTTCCGCCAGGCCCTGCAGATCCAGGCGCGGTGTTATTCCGGGTTCAAGCATTGCCTGTAATATCAATGCCGATCCCGGTTCTGTTTCATTGTCGATTAAATATAATTTATCATCAAAGGAAAAAATGCGGCAGTACTGGTGGGTGGCAGGCTGACCCGATCTGAATATCGCAATCCGCAGGGGCTGGTGACCGGGATCATCTTTTTTTTCAAAAGGGATCAGGTACAACCCGTCTGTCGTATGGACTATAAGGTTTTCCCCGTGCTGGACAAGGCTTACAATGCCTGCCAGGCCTTCCTGCTTTTCACCGGAGCGGTAAGTTGAAAATGAATCGGCCGCCCGTATATAGCGGCTCAGGTTTTTGTTTGTGGCAACCCACAGGTTATTATGTGAATCAACAAGCATAGCCCTGACTCTCCTGTCCGGGAGACTGCCGGGATTGCCCAGTTCGGGCCGGTAATAGCTGAAATCAAGCCCGTCATAGCTTATGATTCCCGTCTCGGTTCCCAGCCACAGGATGCCCTCCCTGTCCTGTGCAATCGTATTGACCTCACTGCCATACAGTCCGTCGGCCGGCTGAAGGTATCTGAAACCCTGCCCCGAAAGATAACCGCCCGGGGGCAGCAGGAACGTGAGAAATAATATAAGCCCCTGCCAGGTTTTATGCGCTGCATTCCATTTGCTAACCATACTATCGTCCTCCGTCACTTTTAATTAAAACTGACAATTCTTTTCCGGGGTTTTACCCGTCCGGGATATGTTCTTTTTGGATAGCGTTTCGAAATGAATTATTTGCCAATGTTAAATATTTTTAAACAAATTTCAATATTTTTTCAATAAAAAGCCGGATTAATAAAAAAATGAGGCTGCAGGGCAGCCTCATTATCATAGTATACAGCAAAAAAAAGAGCCTGCAGTGCAGGCTCTTTTTTAGTTTCGAAAAAGGGTTTAATTGCTTCTGAGGATTAATCTGAAGCGTTCAACAACCCCCTGGTCATTGGTTATTATCACGAAATACAGACCTGCAGGCTGACCTTCCAGTGAAAGGACCTCGTTGCTGTTCTGTACTGCTTTTGTAAGTACAGGCACACCTACTATATTGTATACCTGGATCCTTGTACCGATGTCAAGCCCGTCAATATATACTATTCCGTCGCTCGGGTTCGGATACATCCTGACACCGCTGGCCAGCTGCTGTCCGGCACTGGTGACCAGATCGACAGTGTAGCTGGTAACAAGATTTCCATCGGCCGAAGTAACGGTCAGAATATCCCCGGTCTCAATAAGATCGGATTCATCCTTGGGGTTACCATTGGCATCTGTGACCGCCACGGTTGCACCCGGTGCGAGCTGAATCTCGGCAAGCACTGCTGCCACGGTGGGGGGTTCGGCTTCCACAATATTAATCTTCAGTGTCTGCTGATCAACTTCGTATTTTGCCGATACCAGGTATGCAT
>SKQJ01000078.1 GCA_007119075.1 Bacteroidales bacterium
AATTATCTGGCAGCTGCAATCACTTCCCTGAAAGCCCTCATGAAATTGCCGGACCAGATCTTTTCAATATCGGCTTCGCTGTATCCCCTCCTCACAAGCTCAAGGGTAATATTCCCGAGCTCCGAAACATCCCGGCAATCGGCCAGCGAGCCTCCTCCGTCAAAATCCGTTCCTATCCCCACGTGATCTATGCCCGCAAGCTTTACTATATGGTCTATATGATCGACAAGGTCGGCCACCGTTGCCAGCTGGCGCGGATATTTTTCATTGACTTCGGCCCATGCCTCCCATGCCTCCTCCATCTCCTCGCCTGAGATATCTATAAAGTTATTGTACCTGTCCCTTACTGCCTGCAGCGCCGCATCCCTTTCAGGATCGGGGTCGGGTGTCCTGACATAGTTGCTGAGGATGCAGACATGAATAACCCCGCCGTTATTCCTGAGTTCAAGGATCATGTCATCATCCATATTCCTGGGGTGATCGCAGAGCGCGCGTGCATTTGAATGTGAAGCTATTACAGGCGCCCCGGAAATCTCTATGACATCATAGAAAGCATCGTCTGAAATATGACTTACATCTATCATCATCCCGATGTCATTCATCTTTCTGACAACCTCCCTGCCGAAATCCGAAAGGCCGCCATGTTCCGGCCCGGCCGGATCGGTCGACGAGTCGCATATATCATTGTTGCGCGAATGGGACAGCGTAATGTACCTTGCTCCCAGGTCATAATATTTGCGGACGAGGGATAAGTCACGGCCTAAGGGGTAACCGTTTTCAAGCCCTATATAAATGGCCAGCCTGCCTTCATCCCTCAGCCTGTAAGCATCATCCGGCGTAAGCGCAAGTCCGGCAATCTCCGGGTGGTCATCTATGGCATTATGTATCAGGTCGAAGATTTGAAGCGCATTCTGTCTGGCCCTTTCATTTCCCCCGGCGGTTCTCTCGCCCTGGCCAAGGAAGACGGCAAAAAAAGCGGCATCCAATCCTCCTTCGATCATGCGCGGATAATCCACCTGTCCGCCCCTTTCTGCCGGATCATTTTTCCGTGATATGTCCCAGCCATCCCTTGCAAGCAAAAGCGGGGTGTCAACATGAGTGTCCAGTGTCAGCACGTTTCTATGTATCCTGGCTGCCTTTTCCTCTGACGTTTCATTTGCATCCGGGTATGTGATCCGTGTCTCTTCCCCATCCCCGGAGCCAATCTTTGTTTCAGATCCATTTTGCCTTTCAGGGCTCATGCACCCATGCGACAGGAGAGCTATACCGGTAATTACCAAAAACTTCTTCATATCTTATAGTTCTTTCATTATAAAAACCCCCTCAAAATTATTAATTAATTTTCGGATATCACCTGTTTGATTTAGTGTCCGTCAGCGTACACCGGTGAATAAAAACGGACAATGCGGAAGGGTTGCACAACTTCCATCAACATGTCATATCGCTCATTTTATGGATGTTGCCCGGGATGGCCTGATACTTGCAACAAAAGAATCAGGCAAAACGTTCTTAAATTCAAACTCCCTTATCCATGTTCAGAAACCATATAATAACCGCATTTCGCAACCTTGTCAGGCAAAAGGGCTACACCTTGATTAACGTCGCCGGCCTTGCCATAGGAATTGCCAGCTGTCTGCTGATACTTCTCTTTGTCACAAGCGAGCTGAGCTATGACAGGCATCATGAAAAGTCAGGCAGGATCTACAGGGCAGGAATTGAGGCGGTTTTCGGCGACAGCCATTTCTTTTCAGCCTATACGTCAGGTGCCATGAAGGATGCCCTGGATTATGAATTTGCCGAAGTCGAAGAGGCCTGCCGGTTGTATCACATCACGAGGCCGGTTATAAGGGTCGGGGAAACCAGTTTTGTGGAAGACAACTTCTTCTGGGCCGATTCCAATTTTTTCAATGTATTCACGGTTCCCCTGATCGAAGGGGACCCTGCGACGGCCCTTTCAAGGCCCGGCACGGTTGTTCTCTCTCTTGCGACCGCGCAAAGGCTTTTTGGCATCGATAATCCTCTGGGGAAGACCATCAGGGTCAATGAAAATTACCTTCTGGAGGTTACGGGAGTTTCTGAAAATATGCCCCACAGCTCCCATTTCAGATATGATTTCCTGGCATCTATTGAAACCGTAATTCCCGATCAGACGGACAATTTTCAGTACTGGGTGAACAACAACCTCTACACTTACCTGGTTCTGACAGAAAATTCGCGGCCAGATGCTTTTGCCGAAAAACTTCAGCAACTGGTCTACAAGTATGTCGGTCCGGAAGTCGAAATGGTAATGGGCATAAATATAGAGGCTTTTGAATCGGAAGGCGGTGTGTATAACTTTTTTCTCGAGGCCATTGAGGACATTCACCTTTTTTCAACCGCCGATCATCAGATCAATGAAGGGGGAAGCCTGACGGCGGTATATTTCTTCTCGATTATTGCACTTTTTATACTTGTAATAGCCTGCATAAATTTTATGAACCTGGCAACTGCGCGGTTCTCGGGAAGGGCCAGGGAGATCGGGGTAAGAAAAACCCTCGGCAGCAGCAAGGGCAACCTTGTAAGGCAATTCCTGGTAGAATCGGTCATGGTGAGCTTTCTTGCAATGGTCCTGGCAATCACCCTGCTTGAGATTACTCTTCCATATTTCAATAACCTGACCGGCAAGTCATTCGAAATGAATTACCTGTCAGGCTGGTACACGATCCCCGGGTTAATTTTGTTCGGCATTGCAACCGGGGTCCTGGCTGGCAGCTATCCGGCTTTCTTCCTCTCATCCTTCAGGCCTGCAAGGGTACTGAAAGGGGAAACCGGAACGGGTGACAGGAGCAGCGGACTGAGAAAAGTGCTGGTGGTCGCGCAGTTTGCAATAACCATATCACTTTTTATTGCCACCTTCATTGTATCGGGGCAGCTCAGATATATTCACCAGAAGGATCCGGGCTATGCAAAAGAGGGATTGCTCGTGCTTAAAAGGACCCAGGTACTGGGGGATCGCCAGCAAACCTTCAGGGATGAATTGCTGTCGCACCCGGGCGTGATCAATGCAAGCTATTGCAGCTCCCTGCCGGGATATCCGCCTTCGGGCACTTCCATCCACAGGCATGGGTCTCCGCCTGAAAACCTTGCCCAGACCCTGGTGATATGGACCGACGAGCATTTCCTGGAGACGATGGGAATGAGCCTTTCGGAAGGCCGGTTCTTTTTGCCCGACTATGCCACCGATACGGATGCATCGATAATAAACAAGCCCCTGTCAGGAATACTGGGACTTGATGAACCCACTTCAGAAAGTATTGTTTACCCCGGACTTAATCTTGTGAGCCCTGTAATCGGTGTGCTTGAAGATGCCAACTTCGAATCGCTTCACCGCAACATCCGGCCTATGATAATACGCCAGATCGGCGGTCCGGGCTGGCTGATGGCCATAAGGGTTGATGGAACTGAAATACCATCGGTCATGGCACATATCGAACAGAAGTGGACAGAGTTTAACGGTGATGCCCCTTTTGTGTGGTCTTTTCTCGAGGATGACCTGCTTGAGCATTACATCCAGGAGATCCGCACCAGAAACATATTTGAAATATTTGCCCTGCTGGCTGTTTTCATCGCTTCCCTGGGATTGCTTGGCATGGCATCGTTCAATACCGAAAGGCGCACCAAAGAGATAGGAATAAGGAAAGCAATGGGAGCATCTCCCGCCTCTGTTGTTTTTCTTTTGTCCAGAGAGATTAACATACTTCTTGTCATTGCCTCGGTCATAGCCTGGCCCGCTGCATGGGTCCTGATGACAGGATGGCTCGATAACTTTGCCTACCGGATCGACCCCGGCCTTATTACTTTCCTGGCGGCAACTTTAATTACATACCTCATTGCCCTGATAACAGTCGGTCTCCAGTCATTCCGTGCCGCAAGGCTCAATCCCGTCGACATACTCAGGAACGAATAACCTGGTTCAGAATACAGGAGCCGGCAGCATCTGTGCCCCGACTTGCTTCAATGGCCAAATTTCCCGGAACAGGCAACGTTTCGGGAAATCTCCTTTTACAGGCATTGCCGTTTCCGGGATAGAAAAAAAATCCTTATCTTGCATAAAGCAACATTTCCGCCTTCCAAATGCCTGAATTTTTCCCGGAGACATACAGCCTTTACGCCGGAATGCCGGCAGCATGATCCGGACAGACAGAACAAGAAGTGATTTCCGCGTCAGCAAAATCGTTCAACCAAAAATTCGAAACATGAACATGCATCTGTTGTCGGTAAAATGGGCTGCCCGTTTCATTTTTCTGTCTGCTGCGCTGCTTGCCGGTCCCGGCCATCACAATGCCGCCATTGTTCCGGATGCCGGCAACGTAAGCAGGGATGAGTTGTTAACGGCAGGGCCCCTTTCGGGGGAATATGAATTATCAGCCACAGCCGGAGGGAATCCGGCTATGGAAATTCTACCCGGCAATCCAGATAAGAAACGCGATGAATCAAGGATCAAGCCGTGGACTGAAGACCGGCGTTACTGGCAGTTCAGGGGCAGGCCGCTGCTGTTGCTGGGAGGATCAGATCAGGACAACCCCTTCAACCACCCGAATATCGGTGGCGGGGGACTGGAAGCGCACCTGGACCTGCTGGCCTCGGTCGGCGGCAATTACATCAGAAACACAATGTCAAGCCGTGACAGAGTCGACCCGGACAGCGATCTGTACAATGACGACAATCTCTACCCTTTTGATCGGGATAAGGCATCCGGGCTGTACGATCTTGGCCGCTGGAACGAGCAATACTGGAGGCAGTTCCGTGAATTTCTGGAAATGACGGCGCTAAGGGATATAATAGTGCAGGTAGAAATATGGGACAGGTGGGATTATGGCGAGGTCTGGGGAGGGGCCTACGCGGCCGAAGCATGGTCGGCACACCCGTTCAATCCCAAAAACAATGTGAATTACAATGCCGGCGAAACCAACCTTCACCCGGAGCGATGGGAGGGCTATCCTATTTTCCGCACAATACCCGAACTGGATGATGTGCCGATAGTGCTTTCCTTCCAGGAGGCATTTGTCGGGAAGCTTCTTTCCGTCTCCCTGGAATATGATCACATCCTTTATTGCATAAGCAACGAAAGCACAGCCGGCGAGGAGTGGAGCCGCTACTGGGCCGGGTTCGTACATTGTGTGGCCGCCAGGGAAGGCGTGAACATAGAGCTTACCGAAATGTGGAATGCCCATGACCTGACCGACCCTATGCACCGCCGGACTTTCGATTATCCGGAACTGTATTCTTTTGTCGATGTTTCTCAAAACAACCTGCGCGACGGACAGGTTCACTGGGACAATATGCAGGCGGCACGGCAGATGGTTGCGGAACCGCCACGTCCAATGAACAACGTAAAGATATACGGCGGGTCGGCACTTGGAGGAGGCATAACCGAGGGAACCAGCAAATTCTGGCGAAATATCCTGGGAGGGATTGCGGCATGCCGGTTTCACCGTCCCGGCCCCCGGGACGGTTTCTTCAGCATCGGACTCAACGAGCTGGCCCGGACCCAGATAAGGAGCGCACGAATGCTGGAAGAGGTGTTCGATGTATTCCGGGCCGAACCTGATGAATACAGCAGCCTGTTAAGCGGCCGTGACCCCAACGAGGCATATCTTGCTTATATCGAGGGGCAGCAGTATGCCGTCTATTTCCCCAGGGGAGGCGCGGTCAGGCTGGATATGGGCAGGGCACAGGGTGAGTTCGTTTTGCAGTGGCTCGATATTTCCAACAGCCGGTGGATCGGGGAAACAATACTTACAGGCGGCGGACCGATCGAGATCTCGGTGCCCGACAACGGGCACTGGATAGTGGTGATTGTCAGGAAGAATTAGTCGGTTAATGGCGTTACCTTTATCGCTCTGTGACAAAGAAAGGAATATTGGCAACGGCTGCATTTCCCTGTCCATCGAAAGCATAAACGAACAGGCGGTAATTCCGGCCGGTTTCCCCCGGCACATCAAACCGGATATTGCCATTTTCATCTGATCTGATAAACCCCTCGACCGGCGGGGGCTTTGTCTCTCCCTGTCCGGCGTAGGCACCAAACTCCGTTGGTTCAGGGAGCAATTCCCACTCTATAGTCAGCGCGTCGCTATCGGGGTCGTTAACGACAACCCTTGCTGTATTTGTGCTGTTTGGGGCAAGTGCAACATCATCACGGGCTGACATGCCGTTGATGGTGAGCGATTCGATCTCTGGAGCCCGGTTTTCAGGCCATTCGCCTGTCCACATGTACTGCATGGAGCCGACCGTCCCCTTTTTAAGCCCATCGCCGGTGAACATATTATACCAGGTATGAGTCCTTTCCTGCCGGTCGCTGGTCCACAGAAATGCAAATGACCCGATACACCAGGGGTCGGACAGCATCACCCTTTCATATCTTTCCCTGTAAAGCACGGCCTTTTCCGTGCTGGTCTCCTCGATCGCCACGCCCCGCCGGGTACGGGGCACTTCCCAGTGGCCTGACGGACCCCATTCGGTAACAGCGTAAGGCCTGTCCCAGCTATATTCCCTCAGCCAGTCCGGAACATCAACGATATCGGCATAGGCATTTATGCCCAGCAGATCCAGGTCGGGACACCTTTCAATGATATCGGCGAGTTTTTCGGGTCTACCAGTCCCTGTCACGGTCATCACCGGATGATTAGGATCAATCTCCTTTATCATACGGGCAATATCGTTGACGGCATCCCACATTTTCAGGTTATAATCGAGATTTCCGGGGATATGATCCAGTTCATTCCCTATTGCCCACATCAAAACCGCGGGATGATCCTTGTTTTCTTCAACTATCTCTTTTATCCTGTCAAACTGCTCTTTCACCGCATCCTCATCATCATAGTCAAATCCGCCTCTCTCGGCACCCATCCTGAGGTTTACCAGCACGGCCAGTCCAAGCCCGTGGGCTTCATCAAGAAGGCGGGGACCGGCACGCAGGGAATTTGCACCTGCTTCTGCAAGTTCCTCAAGATAGCTCCAGCCTACTGCCCCCTTGATAAAAAAGTGTTCCCCGGCGCGATAAAGCTGGAATCCATCGCCTTCTTTCCTTATTTCGACTTTTCCTGCCGTACCGGCGCTGCCTTCCCTTCCTGCGGTAATGCACGAGATAATGACTGCGAAAACGGCTATAAGAAGGATTGATCTGTGCAGATAATTCATATTGAGCCTTTTTTATTTGATATAAACATTTACGGGTAAAGCCTTACCTTGCTGTCCGGGAAAGAAAAACAACAATCGCTTACAGGGGAGGCAGGGCCCACGCCATTGGAAAAATAACAAAATGCCAATATAATGAAATTAGCCGGTATCGTACCTGCATTTTGGCTTCCGGTTTCCGGATCCGTCCTCTTCCGCGGCATGAGGATCCCGGAAATTTAAATAGCCTTGCCTTGCTGATTTAATCCGGCCGGCATTATATAAAATAAAAAAATCAATACCTTGCAATGGTTTTTGCTTTGCTTTTACCCTGATTTCAGCATCCTGGCGCAAAAATGACAAAAAACCGATGCCCCGCAGATCCCGGAGCCGGGAATATACGTCCTGAGGCATAAATGACAAAAAAACCGAATATGAAAACAACCCCACCCGGCAATCATAAATTCCTGGTATATTCCATGGTGGCTCTCCGCGTTGTGATCGGATGGCATTTTCTCTACGAGGGAATTTCAAAAATACTTACTCCCGGCTGGACCTCGGCGGGTTATCTTTCTGTATCGGCCTGGGTAGCTGCGCCTTTTTTTCACTGGATCGCTGCTACGCAGTCGTTGCTTGCAATTGTGGATCTTTTGAATATCGGGGGACTGATACTGATCGGTATTGCCCTGTTTGCAGGATTGTTTGACAGGATCGCCGCCATTGCAGGAATGGCCATGCTTGCCCTTTACTGGCTGGCAAATCCCCCGCTTGTTGCAACCGGCCTCGGAATAGTCACCGAAGGAAATTACCTGCTGGTTGACAAGAATGTGGTGGAATTTTTTGCACTCCTGCTGATAGCTCTTGTTCCAACCGGCAAATACATCGGTATTGCCCATTTCTTCCCCCAGAACCGAAACAGGAAGCTTGAGATGAATGTCAGGATGGCTCCTGCCCATGCAAACGATCCTGCTACAGGCGGAGGGGACAAAAATGTAAAAAGCCAGGACACAAGTGCCATACATCGCCGGACGATGCTGAGGGGACTGGCCACTTTGCCTTTTATGGGAGCTTTCGGCCTTGCCCTGCTGAAAATGAAGAACTGGAAAAGCTATGAAGAGCAAAACCTGATAGATGCGATGACCGGCGCCAGCGCCAAAGTGCTAGACATAGCAAGCCTTAATGATCTGAAGCAGACAATCCCTGCTGGCAGGATCAAAGACCGGGAGTTCGGACGGCTCATCCTCGGCGGCAACCTTCTTTCAGGCTGGGCCCATAGCAGGGATCTTATTTACGTGTCCCAGCTGGTAAAGGCTTATCATCAGAAGGAAAAGATCTTTGCCACCCTGCTTCTCGCCGAAAAATGCGGGGTCAATACCCTGCTCACACACCCGATATTGTGTTCACTGATCGAAGAATACTGGAAACGGGGTATTGGCAAAATCCAGTTCATTTCCGATTGCGCCGGACTAAACTATACTGACAAGGGCCCGCACCCTATGCCGTTCGACCAGTACCTGGACCTGGTGAAAAGGGCAATCGACACAGGCGCCGTCGCATGCTACATACAGGGAGAAACAGCCGATTATTACATGGAACGGGGCGATGTGGATTCGATTGTCAGGGTAATGGACTATATAAGAAGCAGGGGAATTATCTGCGGCATCGGCGCCCACAGGATAGAGACCATAAAAGCCTGTGTCGAGGCGGGTCTTGAAACCGACTTCTGGATGAAGACGCTCCATCACCACAACTACTGGTCAGCCGGCCACCCGACATGGCATGATAACATGTACTGCTTCAAACCTGATGAAACAATAAGCTTTATGCAACAGCGCCCCGAACCATTCATAGCCTTCAAGGTGCTGGCGGCCGGCGCAATCCATCCCCGGGACGGGTTCAGGTATGCCTTTGAGAACGGAGCCGATTTCGTGTGTGCCGGAATGTACGATTTCCAGATGGTCGACGATGTGAATATCGCATGTGATATCCTTAACGGGGAAATGAAACGGGGGCGTCCCTGGCGGGCCTGA
>SKQJ01000251.1 GCA_007119075.1 Bacteroidales bacterium
AAATATCATTGAATGAACGGTCAGTCAAAAGTACAAAAAAAACTGATTTTCCAAAAAAATTTTGACAGAATTTGGATTTTGGTGTCCACCAAAATTCATAAACCGGATATGCAATGCTGTCTGGTTCATAAATTCAGGAGCATTTTTAATGGTTATTTTCTTACTGGCTGAAAAATTACTATTTTGGCAGCGACAGACAATTGATCCCGTTTCCGGCCGGACTCTGATGCAACAAACACCGGCAGGATCCGTAAAATCATTAATATCAGCACCATAATATTATAAGGTCAATGAAGTTTTTATCAACCCACACTGTCAATCGAAACGTTGATTGCCACATAACAGCAGAAAAAATGACCAAAAGAATTATTCAATGCCTGATTGCACTTATCCTGATAATAAATCTTTCAGCCTGTGATAAAATGGCTGAAGGAGATAAATCAAATACACTCCGCATTATCCTGGATACGGATATGGAGTCTGATGTTGATGATGTGGGCGCTCTTGCCATGCTCCACGCTCTTGCGGATTTCGGGGAGACCGAAATTATGGGGGTCATTGTGTGTGCGAAAAATCCATGGAGTATATTATGCGCCGACAGGATCAACACCTATTTTAACCGTGAAAACCTGCCCCTCGGGCAGCTCAGGGGGCCGGGGGTGGACCGGGAATCTGCTTACGCCCGGGGAGTGGCGGAAGAATTTCCCGGTACGCTGAAAAGCTCCGATGACGCCCCTGAAGCGGTTGATCAGTATCGCAGGATACTTGCAATGCAGCCCGACAACAGCGTTGTTATTCTGAGCATCGGGTATCTCACCAACCTGAGAGACTTAATCAACAGCGGTCCCGACAGGCACAGCAGCCTTGACGGCCGGCAGCTGGTGGACCGGAAAGTGCGTCTCTGGGTGTGCATGGGCGGACAATTCCCGTCGGGACGTGAAGCGAACATACGCTGGGATACCGAGGCATCCATCGAGGCAATAGACAAATGGCCCGGCGAGATCATTTTCAGCGGATGGGAAATCGGCCTTATGGATACCGGGGCGGATATTCTTGACCTGCCCGAATCAAATCCTGTACGCCGGGCATACCAGCTATTCGACCGTATACCGCATAAAAACTGGGATCAGGTAGCGGTACTGTATGCCGTGCGAGGTCTGAATGACGGACCCGCAGCCCATTACTGGCAATTATCCGGTTCCGGGCGCCTTGTCATAGACCCGGCTGACGGCAGCAATACCTGGGAAGAAGATCCGGCCGGGCCGCACCGGCATTTGATCCAGGTAGGATCGGACGAAGAAATAGCCAGGGAAATAGATGAACTGATGATGCATTTGCCGGAATGACCCGGGTCTGTCTCCGAATGCGGTACTAATGATTCCGGAAAAATCTTTAACATTGCGCAGGCTCTCCACCAGGGGGGCGATGAATAATGAACATTTATAAATAGCCAAATATACTGTTATGAAGCCTGTTGTTTTTTTGATATCCCTGCTGCTTATCATTAAATCCTGCGGTGAGCCGGCCGGAACACACGACCCGGTTTATTCCGGCAACCCTCTTTTTGATGGCTGGTATGCCGATCCCGCCTCCCGCATCTACAATGATACATTCTGGATATTTCCCACCTACTCAGATTATTACCATAAGCAGGTCTTTTTCGACTGTTTCTCTTCGCCCGACCTTGTAAACTGGACCAGGCACGAACGGATCATCGACACCACGGAAGTTCAATGGGCCGACAGCGCTATGTGGGCGCCCGCATCGGTAGAAAAGGACGGGAAATATTATTTTTTCTTTGCAGCAAACGACATGTACCCGGGGGATATTGGCGGCATTGGTGTTGCGGTTTCAGACCGGCCGGAAGGCCCCTATAAAGATATGCTCGGTGAGCCCCTTATCGGGGAAATCGTCAATGGTGCCCAGCCGATAGACCAGTACGTTTTTCAGGATGCCGACGGCACTTATTACATGTATTACGGGGGATGGGGCAGGTGCAACGTGGTCAGGCTGAAGGATGATTTTACAGGGCTTGTGCCTTTTGAAGACGGGACTTATTACAGGGAAGTCACCCCGGAGAATTATGTGGAAGGTCCCTTTATGTTCATCAGGGACGGGAAATATTATTTCATGTGGTCGGAGGGGGGCTGGACCGGCCCCAACTACCGGGTTGCCTATGCCATTTCCGATAATCCATTTGGCCCCTTTGAGAGGAAGGGAATAATACTCCAGCAGGATCCCGAGGTTGCCAGGGGGGCGGGGCATCATTCTGTCCTGGAGGTTCCGGGCGAGGATGAATATTACATCGTCTACCACCGGAGGCCTCTGGAGGAAACACACAGGAACCACAGGGTTGTTTGCATCGAGAGGCTTGAATTTGATTCCGAAGGCAACATATTGCCGGTCACAATAACTTTCACGGGAGTTCCTGCCAGAACCCTTACAGACCGCTGATGCCTCCCGGGGCCGGATGCACATGGAGGTGTGTTCCTGCCAGAACCCTGCCGGACCGCTGATGCATTTTCCTCCCGGGGCCGGATGCACATGGAGATGTGTTCCTGCCAGAACCCTGCCGGACCGCTGATGCATTTTTTCCCGTGGCCGGATCCCCGCGGATTTCGCTTACTGAGCCATGCCTGCAAACTGCCTCCTGTATACCGTGGGGGTGGTGCCGGCAAACTTTCTGAACTGTTTGTTGAAATGGCTCAGATTGTTAAAGCCGCTGTCAAAGCATATTCTCGTCACGCTAAGATCCGGATCCATCAGTAATTTGCAGGCAAAATCCACCCTGATGCGCTGCAGGTATTCAAAGAGAGTCATGCCGGTCTGCCCCTTAAAGTACCTGCAAAGCGAGCCCGGGGCCATATTTGCTACGTCTGCCAGCTGATCCAGATTCACGCCTTCGCGGTAGTTTTTCATCAGAAAATTATGTATTTCAAGGATTCGCTTGTTCCCCGGCAAGAAGCGGGACTTCATGTATTCCTCGCTTGCCAGTTTTTTAACTAAGCTGCTTTTGCCAATTATATCCATAAGACGCAAGAAATGAAGCATCCTGTCAAACGCCGCAAGGTAGGGAAGTTTCAGCATCAGTGCGCTTGCTTCATTCAATGTCTCGCCTGTGATATGGAGACCCTGCTCCGAAAGATCAATAGCATTTTTTGCATGTGAAAATTCCGGCAAATCAAGCATCCGGGCGGAAACAAGCTCAGGTGAAAACTGAAGGAAGACCATTTCAAGGGTGCGGTTCGTCCAGGCCCGGGGCTCCTTATTTGCGATCCACGTGTGGGGCAGATTGCGCCCGATGAACACAAGGTCGCCAGGCTGAAACTCCTCGATCGAATCGCCTACGATACGTTTGCCGGCACCTTCCAGGATAAAGCTTAGCTCATAATAGCTATGATAATGCCAGGTGCTTTTTTCAAGGTTATCCTGGAAGACTCCGATATAGAATGATTCCCCGCCGCGCGGGGTGACAGCTTCATAGCGAGCGGGCATGGTGATTTATATGCAATTTGTCTTGTATATGTTAATATAGCATCGAATATAGTCAATATAGTCGTAGATTCTGTGTTCTGGCGTAATTATTTTAGTCGCATAAATAATCAAACCGGCCCGTTATGAATTATATACTCTCAAAGCTTCTGGAAGCCGTTGAATACGGCAAGGTAGACCAGGGGTCGCCTTACCCGCCAAACCTGAAGGGTATGGACGGGGCACATGAACTTACTCAAAAGGCCCTGGATGCCGGTATTATGCCCCAGGAGATACTTGAAACAGCCCTGATCCCCGCCATGGGCAACGTCGGAAGGAAATTTTCCGAAAATAAGATATTTGTCCCCCAAATGCTCATGTCGGCCAGGGCAATGGGGGCTTCCATGGCCCATTTGAAACCTTTCTTTGCATCGGGGAAGATCAAAGCCAGGGGCACTTTTGTGATAGGAACTGTGAAAGGCGACCTGCACGATATCGGCAAAAATCTTGTCGCCATGATGGTAGAGGGAGCCGGCTGGACGATTGTTGATCTGGGAGTTGACGCGGACGCGGAAAGTTTTCTCGAAGCCTTGTCAAACAACCCCGGCGCAGTGGTAGGGCTTTCCGCATTGCTCACCACCACCATGATCAACATGGGCGAGATCGTGGAAAAGATAAAGGAAAACGCTCCCGGCACCGTTATTCTGGTTGGCGGGGCACCGGTCAGCACAGATTTTTGCAGGAAAATCGGCGCGGACTTTTATTCGCCCGATCCCCGCGGTGCTGTTGAATTTCTGAAACAGCTGGCTTCCTGATTCACTGTCCCCCGGGTTAATTCCCGTTTTCAGCGTACCGGGTCATGATCCCAGGCGGCCGGGCGCCGGGTCATGAAGTCCGGATTGGCACTAACATAAAAAAGCACGCGAAATGAAGTACAGGCACCTTGTTATAACCGATCCTGCAAAACTTATCTTCGGCACCGCCCCCTATCCTGTAAAAACCCGGAGGGGATTGCATATTGGCGGTGGACAGGTATATTCCGAATTGAATTTTACCCTGCCGGTGATGAGCATAAATGATCAGACACTCCCTGAGGTTTATGCCCATTATCGCCAGATTACAGAAGGCGCTCTTGAAAGGGCGCTGCAACTTAACAGCAAGGGCGTGATCCTGGAATTTGAAACACTCCTGGAAATGACAAAATCCCCGGCCACAGGTGTGGAGATAGTAAAGATCATGAATGATATCTGCGAAAGCTTCTACCAGAAGCATGGCCTTGCATCCGAAATCCGTCTCACGCCAAACGATCTCCGGGAATTCGAGCGGCCGGCCCTGCAGCGAACCTCCCGGCTGCTTGAACCCATGTTTCAGCTTTTTGAACAGGGCATGCTGGCTGGCGGTGACCTTCTTTCGATCGAGAGTACCGGAGGCAAGGAGGTTTCCGACGAAGCGCTGATGATGTGCGATATCAAGGCGGTATTATTTTCGCTTGCCGTATTGGGTGTCAGGGATATGCAGTTCCTCTGGGAAAAAATAGCCGCCCTTGCCAGGCAGCACGGAAAGATCCCGGCCGGCGACTCAGCATGCGGCTTTGCAAATACCGCCATGGTGCTGGCGGAGAAGAAATATATACCTACCGTATTTGCAGCCCTGGTCCGGGTCATCTCCGTGGTACGCTCCATTGTCGCCATGGAGCAGGGAGCGGTGGGACCGGACAAAGACTGTGCCTATGAAGGCCCTTACCTGAAAGCCATAACCGGCATTCCGATTTCCATGGAGGGCAAAACCGCCGCATGTGCCCATCTGAGCCCGGTAGGCAATATCTCCTCGGCATGCGCCGATCTCTGGAGCAACGAATCGGTCCAGAATATCAAGCTGCTTTCCGGCATGGCCCCTGTTGCCTATATGGAACAGCTCGAATATGATGTGCGGCTGATGAATACCGCATTAAAAAAGGGAGCAGCCTACAGCCGCACCCTTCAGCAACTGCTTGTGGAATCGGATGTTTATACAGATGCCCAGGCACTTGTCCTTGACCCGTCCAATGTGATACGCATTTCCTCAGCCCTTATCCAGGGCGATTCCTATGTTGCCAATGCCAGAAACGGAGCCCTGGAGTTTATTGAAATTCTCGAAGAAACACTGGCATCAGGCCGGATGACACTGCCTGAAATGGAGTTGTCCTATATTCCGGTGCTGCGTGAAGAGCTTCAAAGCATACCCGACAGTGAAAGTGATTTTATCGAAATGATGCTTCCACTGCTCGATCCATCCAAATTCATTCCGTCGGAATACGGATTATAAAGCTTTCAGGCTTCATCTGATCTGTTAAACACGGGGCAGCAGCTCCTGCAGGTCAGTGCCGGCGGCCTGGGAGATATGGCTCCTGATCAGTAAGGCCCGGGGGGTCTGGCTCTTGATTATTGAGGCCTGGCGGGATATGGCTCCTGATCAGAAAAGATTAAGTTTTTTGCCCTTTCCAGATATGGCAGAGGTGAAACCAGCTCAAATTCCATGGACACATCAAAAAACAGGTTCAGCAGGTTCAGATGTTCGCTGCCGATAATCAATAAAATCCTGTCTTCGCTGCTATAACGAATCCTTTGAATGTTGCGGAATATTCTGAGGTTTCGGTTATACCATCTTCCGGATTCGAAATCCACGCCTGTAAAATCACCCGGCTGCTCTTCGTATTTAAAAGGATGCAATAAATAAACCGCCAGTCTTTCCTTTAAATATTCAGGCTTGTTCATTTCATACAATTCCCCGGTTATGCTTGTCACTTTGCCGGCGGAAACAGAAACCCCATAGATCGTATCTCCTGAATGCAAAAAATAATCTTCAAATCTGGATAACCTGACGCTGTCGGTGAAAATCGCCCCGATGTTTTCATAATGCCTCCCCCAGTCGTCAATGCAGTAAATCCTGTCCAGGTTCATTTGTCTGCCGATCCTGAATCCCAGCTGATAAATTTCATTTTTCCCCAGGTCAAATTTATCTGCCTTGTACTGTGAGTAAAGTGAGTCGATTACCGGCTGGTTGCGCGGGTTCAGCTCAACTGCAATGATCGTGGGATTGAAATCAGAAATGGCTCTTGAAATGGCAATGATTTCGGACTGATAAGGTTCATCCAGTACTGATATTTGATCCTTCTCATCAGTTTTGACAGCGTCCAGGTTGGGATATGCAAAATGAAAGACACCCAGTGTCATTATTTTTGTTTGAGGCGGGGAGTCACCGGTTTGCCCGAATGTGCCGGCAACAACAAGGATTGTGCATAATAATGCCGGGAATTTTCTCATATTTGGTTACATTATAAGATTGCAGGTTCAACAATTGAAGGAGATGGTTCACATAACCAGGACGATCAACTGTGAATTAAGTTACATTTCTGTGCTATTTTAAAAACAGAAAGTTTTTCCCGTGGCCGGGGAATTCGGCCAAAAGTATTTTTGTCGCTTCTTCCGGAGTGGATCCGAATGAGATTATTCCATCAGGGTGTCCGCCCATTGCCAGTATCTTTTCCGTAGAAACAGCGGTTTCCTCAAACAGCTTTTTGATTTCGCCTGCCATTTCAGGAGTGCCGTATGATACATGACGGCTGGTTGTCGGCACCTTATCAATAAGCCTTTCCCACATGTCCTTATTGTGGACATGTATCACTGCATTTGTTTCAGGCGAGCATTCATAGATAGAAGCGTGGGTCAGGGATTCGGATGAGGCTTTGATCGGGCCTGTGCAGGTGAGGCAGTTCTCCCGGAAGCTGTATTCAGTTACCAGTACATAGTGACCGGCGTCCAGCCTTTTCAGTTTTCCGGTGGCGGCCCCGGTAATCAGGAATATCCGGTTTTCGCGCCGTATGCTTAAGTTTCCAAAGCCGATCCCCTTATCATCGACTCCAATTAAGCCCAGATCATAAAGCTTATTTCTCCAGCGATTAATATTCGCTATCTCTTTGCCGGGACCGGGCCCGGTCCTGATCCAGTTGCAATTGAATTTTATGAAACCTTCATCCATACGGATTCATCTTACTTGCAGCAAAACGGTCTGGGAAAACTATTAAAACAGTACTGTATTATCGTTTGTTTTCAGGGAACATCTCAAGTATGCTTTTCCTGTCGGGCCTGCAGATCCCCTTTTCCGTGATCAATCGTGTCACAAGCCGCGCCGGAGTGACATCAAAGGCATAATTGGCAGCCCTGCTGTTTTCAGGGGTCAGCAAAACCCTCTTTATTTCTCCCTCACACAGCCCCTCAATATACCTGACCTCGTCGGCTCCTCTTTCCTCAATGGGTATTCCGTTTATTCCATCTTCAAGCTCCCAGTCGAAAGTGGAGGAGGGGAGCGCGACATAAAAAGGAACACGGTTATCCAGGGCCGCAAGAGCCTTCAGGTATGTCCCGGTTTTATTGGCCACGTCGCCGGTGACGGTAGTCCTGTCCGATCCGACCAGAACCATGTCGACCATGCCATGCTGCATCAGGTGCCCTCCGGCATTATCGGAAATAATGGTGTAGGGGACCCCTTGGTTTTCAAGCTCCCAGGCGGTCAGGCTTGCTCCCTGGTTCCGTGGCCGGGTTTCATCCACCCACACATGGAGATCAATACCCTTATCGAATGCAGCATAAATCGGTGCGGTGGCCGTACCGAAATCAACAAATGCCAGCCAGCCGGCATTGCAATGGGTAAGGATGTTTACTGTTTTTCCGTTTTTTCTTCTGCTTATCTCACTGATGATCTCAAATCCGTGCTCCCCTATTCTCCTGCAGTTCTCAGCATCCATGTCAGCGATTTCTCCCGCGCTTTTCAGTGCGATAAGGATCTTGTCGCCTGCCGATGTGCCATCTTCTATTGCCGTCAGCTGCCTGTCTACTGCCCAGGAGAGGTTTACCGCCGTGGGCCTGGATGATTTCAGCCTCTCCCCGGCTTTTTCCATAAAATTATCGAATGAGCCGTCTTCAGGAGCCTCCATGGCAGCAAGGTACATCCCGTATGCTGCGGTTGCACCGATCAATCCGGCTCCCCGGACATGCATATCTTTTATCGCAGTAACAGCTCCGGACAGGGAGCTCAGATCCTCGATGACGAATTTATGTGGCAAATATCGCTGGTCAATTACCTGTATTATCTTTTCGTCGTCGCTGTTCACCCAGATGGTCCGGTAAGGCTTTCCATTCACCCTCATGTTCAAATGACGCTAATCAATATCTTTTGACTGCAAAATACTAATTTACACCAAATGAAGCCCTATATTCTAAATGAATTCTATGCCTGACCGGATTTTATCTGTGTTACTTGTTTTTCGATCCCGGGGGCCTTCCGCCGGATTTCGACTGAGTGGTCTGCTTGTTGGTGGTCCCGGATTTCGATTCTGCACCTTGCTTTTTCGAGGTCGAGGCCCTGGTTTGCGTATTTTTATCTTTAGAGGCAGTGGCTCTGGTTCCCTCCCGTGCTTTGTTTTCGCTACGGGTTTTCATGGTCTTGCCTTTCGGGTATACATTATGCCTGCGCCATTCGTCTTCAAAATACCTGCCGTCTTCGTCATTTCTTAATTGCACGGCAACTACAACTTCGCCTTCTTTTACTCCCTGCTCATATTTATCCGCTGTTTCTTTTGGAATTCCGGCTCCTACCAATGCACCGATAAGTCCCCCGGCAATCCCGCCGCCACC
>SKQJ01000423.1 GCA_007119075.1 Bacteroidales bacterium
GGCATACAGAATTCCAACCTCCTTGTCATCCTGAATGACAATAATATAGCCATCGATCCAAATGTCGGCGCCCTGAAGGAATATCTTCTTGATATCACCACATCCCACACGTATAACAGAATTAAAGATGATGTCTGGCATCTGCTTGGCAAAATAAGCAAGCTTGGACCCAGGGCCAGGGAAGCCGTTCAGAAAATCGAAGGTGGTCTCAAAACGGCCCTGCTAAAACACAGCAATCTTTTCGAATCCTTGAATTTCAGATATTTCGGCCCCGCAGACGGCCACGATGTTGTATCTCTGACAAGGATCCTCAGAGATCTGAAACAAATTCCGGGGCCCAAATTGCTTCATGTAAGAACGGTCAAGGGAAAAGGCTTCCCCCATGCAGAAAAACACCAGACTATCTGGCATGCCCCGGGACTTTTTGACAAAAAGACCGGCGAATTTCTTACAATCAAATCAGAGAAACCTTCTCCTCCGCGTTACCAGGATGTTTTCGGCCATACCATTCTGGAGCTGGCTGAAAAAAATGATAAAATAGTAGGAATCACCCCTGCTATGCCGACAGGATGTTCCCTGAATATAATGATGGAAAAAATGCCCGAACGCACTTTTGATGTGGGCATTGCAGAACAGCATGCGGTGACTTTTTCGGCCGGACTGGCGGTCAAGGGGATGCTCCCGTTCTGCAACATTTATTCATCGTTCATTCAGCGGGCCTATGACCAGGTGATACACGATGTTGCGCTGCAAAATCTCAATGTGGTTTTTTGCCTTGACAGGGGCGGCCTGGCCGGCGGCGATGGTGCAACCCACCATGGTTTCTTCGATATCGCATACATGAGAAGCATTCCCAATATGACTGTCTCCGCTCCCATGAACGAGGAGGAGCTGAGAAATCTCATGTATACCGCCCAGATGAAAGATATGGGGCCATTTGTGATCCGCTATCCCCGCGGAAACGGGGTCATGGCAGAATGGCGCAAGCCTTTCAGGAAGATTGCCATGGGCAAGGGCAGAAAACTTCGTGACGGAACCGACCTGGCAATCCTCAGCCTTGGGCACCCCGGCAACTTTGCGGCGTCGGCCTGCATTAAGCTGGAGCAGGAAAACATAAATGCCGCCCATTTTGATATGCGCTTTGCAAAGCCCCTCGATCAGGAGTTGCTGCATTATGTTTTCAAAAAATTTAAAAATATAATTACCGTGGAAGACGGGATGCTGACAGGCGGCTTTGGAACGGCTGTTCTGGAATTCATGTCGGAAAACGGATATCAGTCCAAAGTCGTCCGGCTTGGCATACCCGATAAATTCATCGATCAGGGAACGCTTAAGGAACTCTATGCCGAATGCGGTTTCGATGAGGCCGGAATTACAGCAGCCGCCAAAAAGATGACAAAGAAACTGATCCTTTCATCAACCGGATAACCGGCGGGAAATTTACCGTGCTTCTTCAATCCCCGAATTAAGTAATTTCCTGCAATCGTGAAATAAGTCAAAAAGTGATTCGTTCTTTAGCTGCGTTTGACTTTTTAGAGGATAAATTTCTATCTTCGCATTCGCCAGTCTATATGAACTGCCCGGATGGCGGAATTGGTAGACGCGCTGGTCTCAAACACCAGTGGTAGCAATACCGTGCCGGTTCGATCCCGGCTCCGGGTACTTAAATCCCCCTGAAAGCATCTAACAGGGGGATTTTTTTTGTCTTTTTTTATCTGAAAATTCCGCCTGCCTTCGGAAAATACCAGGCTCGCTTCGCGTCAGAAAAAACTCCTGTTGCCAGATCAATGCTTCCTTAACCTTATGCTTTCTGCCAGTCTGGCGACTTTCCTTGGAAGATCGATGAGTATGACCAGGTAAAGGACCAGGCTCATAAGCCAGATCGCCGAAATATTGAACCAGAGCGTGTCGACATATTCATTGTTGAATCTCTTAACCGGTGCGTAGAAATGAGCCCGGCCCAGATTTGAAACCGGCATGAGATATACAGGGTCTTTCTTCTGAACCAGCCGCTCATTGGTCTTTTGAATCACTTCCACCTCGTGGCGATTCAGCACCAGATCGGCAAGGGCCCTGTTATGATAGCGCCGGCGCATCCGGTGCAGGGCGTCCGGTCCCAGTGCTGTTTCAAGCTCCCTGAAAACACGGTCCCTTTCAGCCGCAGCCTCCCGGGCAACCTGCGAAAAATGCAGCCGCATATATATCAGGTACCCGGTAGTTTCCTCCGCAACCGTTCCATAAAACTCATCAGCACTGATATTGTCAATGTATTCGAATGGCATCAGGCCGGAAGCCTGCTGGAGGTAATCGATTTCATTGCGTAGGATGTTGAGATTGATTTCCGTTTCCGTGTCATTGATCCCCAGAACAAGTTCCCGGCCAATCAGCTCAACCTTGGCCTGCAGGCGCGGGATAAGGAATGATGCCTTGAATCCGGCGTCGCTGTTCTGCTGCTCGTATTCAAAAAAATTCCTTTGAAACCGGTTCCCGGCAAACTGCTCTACGGCAAGTGCTTCGAACGCCCACCGTGAGGCCATAAGATCTCCCACAACCGGCACATGGATCTTGTCGGTAAGACTGTCATGCAGCTCATCGAATTTAACCACTACTCCCCCGAGAAGAAGCTGGGGCACCAGCAGAAAGGGAACCAGGATATAAATCGTAACTACCGAATTGAAGGCCGATGATATAAATAAACCCAGCATATTGGCAAAACAGGCCGCGCTGAAAAGCACCAGCCAGTAGGTCAGTGTCATGCCCCTTATTTCCAGGATAAGATTGCCGATAATTACAAAGCTTATCATCTGGATGGCTGAAATCAGAAAGACCCAGCCCACTTTCGAGCTCAGGTAGCTAAACCAGCTCAGGTTCAGGAAAGATTCCCTTTCAAGGATCTTGCGATCCTTGATTATTTCATCGGCACTGATAGACAAGCCAAGAAAAAGCGCCACAACCACAGCCATAAAAAGGTAAGAGGGCATATTCACATTTTCGGCAAAAATATATTCTCCCTCATGGAGGTACTTTGTGAAATATCCCAGGATGAACGCCAGCGCCGGCGCTTCCAGAAGGCTTACCATCAGGTATTGCCGGTTGCTGATCTTGGAAAGGAAATTGCGGATGCTGTAGATCATGAATTGCTTTTCCACTCCGGGCAGTGAAAAAAGATTGGGAGGCAGCACATTTTTTCCCGTTCTGACGGTGTCATGTTTTGCAAGTTTTTCCTGGTAATGCCTGTACCATTCCTCCGGCTGAATTTTCCGTTTCAATGTGTGATGTCCCGTACGGCTGATTTCTTTTGCTTCGATGATCTTCAGGATCTGTTCCGAGGGGATATTGCCGCAGCAATTGCATTCTGTCTGCCCCGGGTTTATATGTCCGCTTAATTTTTTGAAATAAACAAGTGCTTCAAGCGGATTTCCCCGGTAAACGGGATAACCGCCCTTGTCAATGATCCAGAGCTTGTCGAGAAGCTTGAAATTATCGGATGTAGGCTGATGTATATTTGCAATAATAAGCTTCCCTTTCATTGCCTGTTCCTTGAGAAGAGCCATGACCACGTCGGAATCAAGCGATGAAAGACCTGAGGTGGGTTCGTCTATAAAAAGCACGGATGGTTCCCGTAACAGTTCCAGGCCAATGTTCAGCCGTTTCCTTTGTCCGCCGCTGATGATTTTTTTCAGGGGATTTCCTACCTGAAGATCCCTGATTTCATCGAGTCCGAGATCGGAAAGAACTTTTTCAACTATCTCAACGATGTTTTCTTCCTTCAGGTTGCCGAAACTTAATTTTGCACTGTAATATAGATTCTGGAAAACTGTCAGCTCTTCAATGAGCAGGTCATCCTGGGGCACATAACCGATCTGGCCTTCGATCCTGTCCGACTCCTTATGGATGTCGAAAGAATTGATCAGTATCCTTCCCCTGTCAGGCCTGAGTTTCCCGTTGAGCACATTGAGAAGGGTAGATTTTCCGGAGCCGCTGATGCCCATCACGCCGATCAGCTGACCGGATTCTTCTGAAAAGGTGAAGGGTTTAAGCCCGTTTTGGCTCAGGGGATAACGGTATTCAATATTCAATGCCGTCAAAACTATCTTGACCCCTTTGTTGGACTGAAAAAACCGGGAAGAAATTTCGGAATAATAAACAGGCTCAATATTGCTGCCCTTGATTGCCCCGCCCCTGTTTAGTATATAAAACCTGCCTGTCAAAAGCGGCTTTCCTTCATAGCTGAGCTCATCATTGCCCGTATACCTGAAGACAAAAAGGCCGGTGCTTCTTAAAAGCATCACAATGATCCTGCCCTTCAGGCTTTGACGTTCGATAATATGATGGTAATTTTCCGTCCTGGGCATGTTTTCCTCAACCCACACTCCTTCAAGATCCTCGGCCGACGTTTTTTTAGGCTTTTGAATTATAAGAAGGTTTTTGGGATCGATTCTCGAGTGACTGCCTTCCAGGACAAAAGCCTTCGCATCGCTGAACTCGGCGGGCGAAATATTGAAGCTTTCAGCAACAGTGCCGATAAACTCAAGGTCAGGATCTGAAAAAAAATCTTCATCATTTACAAATTCCAGCAGCCTGAGGAAAACAATTACCTTGTCGTTCTGGTGAAGATCGCGGTTTATCTGGTTGCATACATTGGTGACCTGGAATTTCAGGATCGAGGTGCCGGCAGGTCCGCCGGTTTCTTCCTTGAGCTCGCGGGAATAAAAATCGAAATAATCATCAAACAGCCTGAGGTATTCTTCCGCCAGAGGCTGTTCCAGATGCTGCTGAAGATAGGATAAAACAACCTTCCGGCTCCGTTCGGAAACCTGTTTGTAGTTTACGTTTGCAATTAATGCAAACAAATGAATCAATGCATTAAAAATTGATTCACTCATTTTTTATCAAACATTTTGATTACCAGTGGTCAAGGTTTCAGAAAAAATTATATCTGCTCCGCATTAAAATGAAATCAAAAGTAATTGAATTTTCCATCAATTGAAATCCCATCAGAGAACAATGCCTTGCACGGGAAGCCGGAGGGCTACGGTGAAGAAATTTTTAGGTTAAAGCCAAGCGGTTCCTGCAGGTCGAAAATCAGGGCCCCGCCTTCCGGCAGAAAAATCAAAAAAAAAGCCGGCACATTTCCTTGCCGGCTTTATGATTATTTATCCGGATATTATGCCTGGACAATACGGTTTCTCAGATCTTCGATCCTGCCGGCAAAATTCTCAAGCTCCCGGTCTGACAAGGGTGATTGCTGATCTTTGATATAATCATGGATATCAGACAGATCATTGTATAAATCATCAAAATCCCCGTCAATTTCCTCCATAAGCGAAAGCAAAATTTCAAGGGGTTCGTCCTGTTGCAGGATGATGTCGGCAATTTCCCTGTTGTCCCTTGCTCCCAGCGCTATTTGAGAAGTAATGTACATGCCTTCGATCCAGCTTCCTGTCATCACCAGAAGTGACAGATCATCCCTGCGCTGACGGTTAAGGAAGTCATAAGTGTCGTAAAATGAATCTGAAACGATATGGATCAGCGAATCAGTATTGTTTATGTTATTCTCGACCCGTTGCGCAAATTGTTGATTGAATGTAGTGGATATATTGAGATCATCTATGAGCTGCCGGCTAACCTGGAGAAATCTCCGGGTTTCCGCATTCATCTCGTAAATAGCTGCGTAGCTCAGATCAGCTCCGTATACCCCTAAATTCAATGCCTTGCTCCTTTCGGTAAAATATTTGTCTGCATTGGCGGGCGAATTTGAGATCCCAAGGATGTAGGGTGCACCCGCACGGTGGAGCATTTCAATGACTTCAACGGATGTGGGTATCGGATATTCTTCCGGACTTACCGTTTCCTGGGCTCGCCTCTCCCTGTTATCGGTGATGGCACGTCCGGAGCGGTCGTCCCTTCTTTCGCCACAGGAAGAAATGAGTACTGCAAGAATAATTCCAACAGTAATTATCTGTAGTGAACCTGATAATTTTTTCATTTCAAGCTATTATAAGTAGTTTTTACCAAATCTTTATAATCCAAAGTTACAATAATAATCAAAGGAAATCCAAGAAACATCGATCGTATTTTCAGAAAATCCCGGGCAATTCTGCTGACTTACCTCAGTGAGAATTCGGTAGTGCCTATCTGGTAACCCTCGGTGTAAAGAACCACCTTGTAGGTTCCGGGGATAAGACTGCCGTCATCATGATAATAAATGCATGCATCGATATCCAGGTTCTCATAATTAATATCCCTGGACGCTGTGAATACAACCGGCTCTTCCTCCAGCAATATCATGTTTTCGGCCGATGATGCCAGAACAAGGTCATCCGGACGGGTTATGCGCAGGTAGACTGTCCGCATTCCGGGGTCTGCAATTGCATTTCTCTTCAGGGTGAAACATATCTGAACCTGTTCGGTCCTCCCAACACGGTTAATTTCACGGCCCCTGCTGTTTATGGCTGATGCAGCCAGGTTCTCGACCATCAGCCTTGACCCGAGCTCTACACGGGCGGAGAGATCTTCCTTGACCTGCCGTTCCTCTTCAAGCTGGGTCTCGGCCAGCACCGCTTGCTGTCTTACCTGCAAATTCTCAGCTCTTAATAATATATTTGCCTGGTTCAATGAGTCAACCTGGACAATATAGCTTTTGAGAACATCCCTCAGGGTGCCCAATTCCCGCCGGTATTGATTTATGGTGGCAGCGTTGCTGACCCTTGTACGGTTGAGCTCATCAATAATTTTTTCAATTTCCTCCTGACGACTCTCCAGTTCCTCATTCAACCCGACATTATCGGTCATCAGATCATCATATTCGCGCGACAGGTCCTCAAGCTCCCTGATCAGTTCAAATTTTTCATGGGTAACCTCCTCGAATTCTTCTACTCTTTGACGCCTGTCGTAAAGCAGCCATCCGAGTATCATAATAAGAATTACCAAAAATGTTGTCAGCGAGATTAAAATGGCGGTAAGTTTTTTACCTGAAAACCTTGGTTTTGGTTCATAATCTCCTGCTCCGGATTTCCTTACGTTATTTTCCATTCCTGTTACCGTTCAAATTAAGTTATAAATACAGTTTTTTTATTATGGGCACCGGCGCAAAATTAAATTATTTCCGGATATTTATATCAGTCTTTTTATCCTCTGTAACAGATTGCCCTTACCGCCAGTTGAAGAAATCCTTCAAATTGCCTGCATCACGGTTGAGCCGGAATCCTGCACCGTTTTACCGAACGAAAAATATAACGATCTTCTTGCCGGCTTATTGCTGCAAAGACGCCGTTAACTAAAACTTAAGTCCCGGATGCCTGACCGGACTTATTCCTTAAAGTGAAGAACAAAAGAACCAGGCCGGCAACTATAAAGGGAATGCTCAGCCACTGTCCCATGTTAAGGGTCATGCCGGCCTCAAAATCGACCTGGACCTCCTTTACGAACTCGATTAAAAATCGTACCGAAAAAAGAAGGATAAGAAAAACGCTGAATATAAGTCCCCGTTTTGGCTTGCCGTCGTAACGCCAGTAAAGTGAATGCAACAGGAAAAAGAGTCCCAAATATGCAAGAGCTTCATATATCTGGGTCGGATGTTTCGGCACAGCTTCCCCTGCCCTCACAAAAATAAAGCCCCAGGGCAGATCAGTTTCAACCCCGTAAATTTCAGAATTCATAAGGTTTCCCAGACGTATAAAAGCCCCGCCAAGGGCAACGACAATGACAATGCGGTCCATGATCCAAAGGTATGGCCGCCGTACGGACTTTGAATAATAATAAAGCGCGATAAGTATCCCTATGGCTGCGCCATGACTTGCGAGGCCTCCTCTCCAGATCATCAGTATCTCCAATGGATTGCTCAGATAATAAGCGGGCTCATAAAAAAGGGTATGGCCGAGCCTGGCGCCGATTATGGTGCCCACAGCGGTGTACATGGTAAGTTTATCGAGCAGTTCAATAGAAATGCCCTCCTTTTTGAATATTTTCAGAAAAACCAGGTAGCCAAAAAAGAAAGCGGAAGCGAAAAGGAGGCCATACCATCTGACGGCAAAATTACCTATCCTGAAAATTTCGGGATCTACATTCCACGTAATGGAATTTAACAGCATAAGAGGAAGATTTATAAATATTAACAGGTAAAATTATAAAAGAATTATAAAATTCAGCCCGCAATCTCTGGCAATTATAATTTAATTTTTTGTTTACCGTTATTGAAAGGGCAATTTTGCAGGATTGCCCGGCTTGTTCCGGCAGAAACAGACAGTTCATTAAAGTTAGTAAGTTTGCATTGAAAATATAAAAAGGACCCCTGTTGATCAAAACTATAAAATATTGGCTTTTGCTTTTAACGATCGCCGGTTTTATCCCGCTGTTTTTCCCTCGTTGTGCCAACATAGTTCCGCCCACCGGAGGGCCCCGTGATACCATTCCCCCGGAAGTCATCAGAAGCGCCCCGGCAAATTTCACGACAAACTTTACGAGATCCGAAATCCATGTTGAATTTGATGAGTTCATTGAGCTTCGCAATATCAACCAGCAATTCCTGATGACACCGCCCCAGAGACAAAGACCTGAATTCAGGGCCCGGGGACGCAATCTGTATATTGAGATAAAAGATGAACTGATTGCCAACACAACATATACGCTTAATTTCGGCGATGCAATCGTAGACCTCAACGAGGGAAATGCTCTTTCCAATTTCGAATTTGTATTTTCAACCGGTGATGTGATCGACTCACTGAGTTATTCCGGAACTGTTTTAAACGCTTTTGACAACGAGCCCGTGGAAGGCGCCATCGTGATGCTCTACAGCGAGCTCAATGATTCGGTGCCCTATCGCCAGATGCCTCTTTATGCCAACCGGACGGGAAAAGACGGCCGGTTCCGGCTTAACAATCTTAGGGGCGATACATTTCTGGTATTTGTCATCACTGACGTAAACAACAATTATTTATACGATCGCCCGGGGGAAGAATTGATTGCGTTCCGCGACGATCACATATTCCCGGATACTATTCATATACATGGTCACCCGCATGACCGCTACCATGATCACGACGACCATGA
>SKQJ01000286.1 GCA_007119075.1 Bacteroidales bacterium
GAAATGACTTTACGGTCACTCTCAAATAAATATCTGCCGGTATCTGCAGAAAATGGCCGGACGCAGGTCGCAAGCCGGTTATGCTGAGCTGCACAAATTCCCAAAAATCTGAATCAAGCAGGTTTTTAATATACCAGGTTATAAACGTATCCTGCCAGCAGAGCCCCGGTGAGCGAAAGAGATACGTATAAAATAAATGTTCTCCTGTTAACAATTCCCCATACCGCCATCAATGCAGGCAGGGTTGTAGTGGGACCGGCTATCAAAAAGGCAAGGGCAGCCCCCGGATCCATTCCCAGATCAAGCAGGCCGCCCGTCAGAGGAAGGGCTGTCAGGTTGCTTGTATAGGCTGGAATTCCGGTAAGGGCAGCGATGATGACCGCAAATGAGCTGCTGCCCCCGATTATTCCGGTTATAAATTCCCCGGGAACGTAATATACGATCAGTGCATTGAAAAAGAATGCAATAGCCATGAACTTAATGATCATAACAGAGGCTTTCCATGTTTTTTTCAGGATGCGGCTGTAGAATGAGTCAGCTCCCGTAGAAGTTTTGCAGGAACCGCAGTTATTATTGGCCTCTGTCATGCCTTGCCGGAAAGAGGCAGCTGCGCTCCCGGTCGTTACGATCGGAGTCTTTCCCAGCAATCCTTTATTAACAGCCAGGTGAGTAATGAATCCGGCCAGAATGCCTATCATGGCAATAGAACCGATTCTCCAGACAGAGAGCCGCCAGCCTATTGTTGACACGCTCAGCAAAAAAGTTTCCGGATCCATTGACGGAGAGGCTATCCAGAATGACATTACCGGCGCCAGCGGCACTCCCCCCATCAGCAGTGAGGCTATGACGGGTATGACACTGCATGAGCAAAAAGGGGAGATTCCGCCTGCCACTGTTGCCAGGACGATTGAGACAGCGGGATTTTTACTGAAAATTTTATTAATAAAACTGCCGGCTCCTGAGGCCTGAACTACCACTGCCAGGGGAATGGTTAAAATCAGGTATGGCCATATGCTTAAAAAGGACCCGGCAATAAACGTTGTTATTCTTATCAGATGCTCCATAATTCAAATTTTGGGTTTAAGGGATGTCTCTGCCTGTCTCAGGTTCTGACCCTGGTTAGTTTTTCTCATAGACGGAATTTTTAAAAAAAGACGCAGAATTTTGATCACCTGATTTCAATTCAAGTTCTCCAGAACTTAATCAGGTTTTGATTGTTAGATATTCAGTATCTGTAAGGGAAATCAATTGCTCATGGAAAGAAAGCTTGATCCGCATATCGCCAGGCTTATGAGGGCATTGCCCAGCAAGAAATCCGACTGGGATGCAATGACTGCCGAAAAAGTGCGAGATATGGCTCCGGGTCTGCATAAGCTCAATCCCCTTGCCAGAAAAATACTGGATGCGTTCCTCAGGCTGATCGCCGGCAGCCGGCACAAAATAAAAAATTACAGTTCCGTCTGCGTTTATGACCAAACTATGTCCGGCCCGGCGGGAGCTTTAGAGATACGCTCCTATTTCCCCTTAAAATCAGAACTGCTTCCTACGGTAGCTTTTTTTCACGGAGGAGGCTGGGTGACAGGAGATCTGGATCAGTATGATCTTATTTGCAGGATGATTGCAACCGAAATGAAATCTGTCGTGGTGAGTGTGGGTTACCGGCAGCCACCTGAACATAAATTTCCGGCGGCATACGCTGATTGCCTGGCCGCAGCTTTATGGACTTACAAAAATATTGACCGTTTTGGCGGTGACAGGACAAGGCTGGCCCTGGCCGGTGATAGTGCAGGGGGCAACCTGGCAGCAGCAGTTTCCATTGAATTCAGGAACCGGTCGATTCCGCTGGCAGGTCAGTTTCTTGCCTATCCGATTCTGGATGTATCGGGCGATTTCGGGAATAAAAAGGAAATTTTTGACAAATATCCTTCCCGCCGGGAAAATGCCGGGGGTTACCTGATAACAATCGAGAACATGATCTGGCACCTTAACCAATACATGCCTGATGCTGCCGGCCGCAAGGATCCGAGGATTTCGCCCCTGAAGGCGGAAGATTTCCATGATCTTGCACCGGCAGTGATTTTTACCGCCGAATTTGATCCGTTGCGCGATGACGGGGCTGCATATGCGAAAGCCCTGGAAAAAGCTTCAGTCCCGGTTTATTATCATTGCGGAAAAGGTATGATCCATGGTTTCTTTGACTGGATAAGATATTCTGCGGAGGCAGACAGGATATCGCATGAGTTCTGCAGGATTTCCGCGAAGCTGCTGTATCACCGGGGGGGTGCAACTCAGGTTCGCTGAGTGTCTGGTCAAAGGGAGGCCTTGAAATGGAACTGCCTGAGTTTGCAAGTCGGCCTTGAAATGGAACCTTCCGGGTTTGCAACTCAGGTTACCTGAGTGCCGGTCGCCGGGAGTCCCTGCAGCTGAATTGAAACTGTAACCGGTTTCGCTTACTGTTTTAGCCACTGCAGGAGCAGCAACCTGCAGGCCGGATTTCCAGGATGGTTCCGTATTTGTCAAATTCGTAATGGCAGCATTTCATCAGCATGTCGCGGAGCATTTTTCTTGCTCTCTGTATCCGGGATTTTGCGCCGGAATAGGAAATACCTTTAATTGCAGCGTATTTTTTCTGGCTCAGGCCGCCGATTTCGGTCATGCAAAGCGCTTCACAGAATTCCGGCGGCAGGTCATCCATCATACTGATCATATCCCTGAGGGCCTCCGCCATTGAATTTTCAGATTCTTCGTGTTGGACCTCTTCCGTCAACAGGTCGATTGCCGGAGAATAGTTTGTTTCCTTTCTGATTTTCCGGAAATGATCGATTATCAGATTTCTGGAGATCTGATAGATCCATGGTTGAATCCTGGTATGGTCCTTCAGCTGATCAATGTTGTCGTGAATTTTGATAAAAAGCTCCTGAAGAAGGTCATCGGCGACAGCCTCATTATGAACCTTGCTCATTATGAAGGCCCTGAGCTTTACCCTTAGCATCTCCCATATTTCCCTGGTCTGCTGCTTCATGTCACCGGTCATGCCCGAAAACTCGCCTTAAAAGCTCGGTTACCCGGGCTGCGGGATCGGTACGGATCCTGAGCTCTTCCTGGGCGAGTTTCAGAAACAGTCCGTCGAGCGCCTGTTCCGTCAGAAAAGAGGCCAGGTCGGTTTCGACAGGCTGCAGATCGGCGATTCTCCCGGCTGCCGACCTTGCCAGTCTGTTCCATTGCCCGGTAAGGTTATCCCATGATTCTGCGGTGGAGATATTTCCCACCAGCGGCCTGTCGAGCGAATTTTTGATCCGGGGCTGGTAGAGGTCAAAGAGCTGATCATGTGTACGGGACTTCAGGTATTGGGTGGCAGCGTCATTTTCTCCCCTCAGGATTGCAAATCCATCCTGGATTGTCATGCCTGTCACCGCACCTGCAAATATGGGAGCGGCTCCCCTGGCGGCATCCTCTGCCGCCCTGTTTATGCGAAGTATCACATCTTCCACCAGTCGGGCCCCTCCGGGCAACAGGGCAAGATTATCGGTAATTATCTGCGCCTCGGGCGGAAGAGCTATCCTCACAAGCTCATCCCTGTAATAGCCATCCAGGGCCGAAAGCCGTGAGGCAGCAGAGTCGGATCCTATGATCAGAGCTTCCCTGAGTCCGTCGATAGCCTCCTGGTTTGTGAGCGGCCTGCTCTCCAGGCGGTCGGCAATCTGCCGCAGCTCGGAACAGGAGGTAAATAGTGCAAGGATCAGCAATGGCAAAGATAATTTTATCATGGTATCAGATCTTTTTACGTCCGGTTAATACTCGTCAGCTCATGGGGCTTCATGAGAATAAATTATAGTTGTCGGGCTTTCCCAAAGCTGATGCGGGTTATTTCTATCAATTATGAGGCTAAAGTGTGAACTACCCATTAGCTAAAAACTAATGGGCTTCGGACTTCACAGGCTTGCGCTTCTTTTCAGAAGCCTGATCTAAGTCTTCCTCTGTGTAATCGGAGAGTTCCGCCCCGATTATGGCTGTTAAATTTAATCTTTTTTCAGATATGATGCATACGGCAGAACAACGCAAACAAGTAACATCTGGAAATTCCAAAGGTTTAAGCCTTATAGAACTTTTTGCCGGAAACCTTGTTCTCTTTTTAATACATTGATCATGGACAATAAAGGGGAATTCATAAATCATCTCCGGGGAGAAACCAGTCCCTACCTGCTTCAGCATCTTCATAATCCGGTTGACTGGTATCCGTGGGGCGGGGAAGCCCTTGAAAAAGCCGCCAGGGAAGATAAGCCCATACTGATAAGCGTGGGGTATTCGGCATGCCACTGGTGTCATGTCATGGAGAATGAAAGTTTCGAAGATGAGAAGGTGGCGGAAATCATGAACAAAAACTTTGTGTGCATCAAGGTAGACCGTGAAGAACGCCCCGATGTCGACCACATGTATATGAGTGCGGTACAACTGCTTGGCGGCCGGGGCGGCTGGCCCCTTAACTGCTTTGCGCTTCCCGACAGCCGCCCGTTCTGGGGGGCTACCTATTTTCCAAAAGAGCAATGGATCGATGTGCTGATCCAGGTTGCCGGGCTGTACCAGACCAGGAGAGACGATCTGGTGACACAGGCTGAAAACCTGACAGAAGGGGTAAACGAATCGGGTTTTATAAAACCGGGCGGCAATGACAATGCTTTTCAGGCCGCAGATGCCGACAAGGTATTTCAGGATATAATGAAACATATGGACAGGAAAGAGGGAGGCACCCTCGGAGCCCCTAAATTCCCCCTGCCGGTGAACCTCGAGTTTCTGCTTCACTATCATCACCATTGCGGCAATGAAGCGGCGCTGCAGCAAGTGGAGACAAGCCTTGAAAAGATGGCGATGGGAGGGATCTATGACCAGATCGGAGGAGGTTTTGCACGATATTCCACCGATGAAGTCTGGAAAGTTCCTCATTTTGAGAAAATGCTCTATGACAACGGACAGCTTGTATCGGTTTATTCAAATGCGTGGAAAATAACAGGGAACCCCCTGTTCAGGGATGTTGTCTATCAGACCATTGAATTTATTGACCGGGAGCTGACTTCCCCGGAAGGCGCCTTTTATTCTGCTCTCGATGCCGACAGCGAGGGAGAAGAGGGGAAGTTCTATGTCTGGAGCGAAAAGGAGATAGCTTCAATAATTCCTGACGCCGATCTGCCGGTAGTCCGTGAATATTACCAGGTCGGCAGGAAAGGGCTATGGGAGGACGGCAAAAACATACTGATCAGGGATGAAAGGGACTATGAGTTTTGCCGCAGAATGAATATTTCGGAAGACGATCTTCACAATGTCATAAACCGGGCAAGGGAGCTCTTGCTGAAGGCAAGATCGGAAAGAGTCCGCCCCGGCCTTGACAACAAGGTGCTTGCTTCATGGAATGCCCTGATGATCAAGGGGCTGGCAGATGCTTATTCCGCTTTCGGCGAGAAAACCTTTCTTTCCGGGGCGGAGAAGGCAGCAGGGTTCCTTACCGGCAACCAAATGACGCCTGAGGGCAAGCTCTTTCGCAGCCTGCGGGGCGAAAGCCGGCATATCGACGGTTTCCTGGATGACTATGCTCTGTTTATCAGTTCACTGATCAGGCTCTGGGAAGTTTCCATGGATCCGGACTGGCTCGAAAAAGCAAATGTGCTGGCAGAATATGTTATGGAAAATTTCACCTCCCCGGGTACACGGCTGTTTTCTTTTTCTTCAGTTCATGGAGAAAGTCTGAAATCGGATCATTTTGATATTTATGACAATGTTATCCCTGCCTCAAACAGTGTAATGGCAATAAACCTGCTGTGCCTGGCAAATTATTTTGAAAGGCCCGACTGGTCGGGGCGCAGCTTTCAGATACTCTCGGATGTCAGTCCCCGCCTGCTCAGGCATGGGATCAACTTTGCCAACTGGGGAAGATTGCTTCTTTACAATATTCATCCTCTTTATACACTTGTGATATGCGGACCCGAGGCCGGACCAAAAATAAAGGAAATCAATCCGATGTATATTCCGGATGTGATAATCGCCGGGTCTGCCATGGAAAAAAGAGAGATACCCGTGTTCAGAGACAGGTTCAAAAGGGGTCAAACATGGTTTTATGTATGTTCCATGGGAAGCTGCAAAACGCCTGTCGACAAGCTTGAATCAGCCCTGGAACAGGTAAGGCAGGAGGCTTGAAAAAGCGTTGCCAAAACAAAAAACCATAACTTCCGTTATACAGGTCTTAAATCAAAAATCAAAGCCCGGTTGCTTAACCCCAGCCAGCGCAGACGCCAAAAAGAATTCCCCGGAAGGATCAGTTTTTTTCCCGCAGGGATGTCAGGTAGTCCATTAAAGCAAATTTGATTATTTTTACTCACTAATAACAGCGGTAGACTTATGAAGACTTATGTTTTATGCCCGGTATCCGACAAAAAGATCGATGAAAAGGCAGCCAGGGTCAATGCAGCAATAACCTTTGCACTGATTGCCATTTTTATTTTAACCGGGAGCATCGTGCCGGTTGTATTCCTTGCAATCGACTTTTTGCTCCGGTCATCCTTCCTCTCAAGCTACAGTCCGGTCGCAATGTCTTCCAGGTCAATAGTGCGTGTCCTGGGAATCGAAAAGAGCTATATCAATGCCGGCACCAAAATTTTCGCAGCCCGGCTGGGTCTTTTAATGGCCTGCATCATTATACTTTTATTTGCCCTAAACCTGGCCATTCCTGCATTTATACTCGCCGGGATCCTCGGCCTGCTGACATTCCTGGAGGCCGCGTTCGGCATATGCGTAGCATGTGAGATATATCCCTATGTCTATAAATTCCTTTACAGGTCAGCCGGATAATAAATTGCTCACCCTTTATAAAATAATTTGTGCAAAACTTTCCGAATTTCCTGGAATTAAGCAGGCTCCGGTACAGGGCCAACAGGTACAAAAACAGGCATGACAAAGGGGGAATACTTTTCCTGATCTCTTCAATAGAAGAGGGACAAACAGTTATGGATATCGGGGCTCATAAGGCCGGCTACACTTACTGGATGGCAAGGCAGCTGGGCCGTACGGGAATGGTTTATGCCTTTGAGCCCCAATCGCACCTCTATGACTATATTACCAGGATCAGGGACGTTTGCCGTTGGGACAACGTGAAGGTGGAAAACATTGCACTTTCGGATGAAACAACAACGGCAACACTTCGCATCCCCCACGGCAAGCCCGGAAAAAAGTCTTCACCGGGCGCCACTATCATCGAGGGCGACCGGCAGTTCACAGGCTCAACTCAAAAAGTGGGCACTGAATCACTTGATTCCTATTGCAGCAGGCATGCCATCGCACCTGATTTTTTGAAGATAGATGTCGAAGGCAACGAACTTAAAATTTTCAGGGGCGGGATCAATACTCTGAAAACCAGTAAACCCAGGATCCTTGTGGAGATAGAGTCCCGTCACGCGGGAAAGGAACGGGCGATCGAAACATTTGATTTTCTTAAATCCCTGGGCTATTCGGGGCATTTTATAAAGGGCTCGGAGCGTATTCCCCTGGCTTCTTTTAGTTTTGAAACCCACCAGAACCTGCAGGACATGAAGAATTACTGCAACAACTTCACCTTCGAGCACTCCCGGGATTAAAAAGGCCCCGGCTGAGCCATCCGGAGGTGCATGCCCCGGGAGCCGGTCCGGCGACATCAGGACTCTCCGGAGGCCTGCGTGGATGAGACAGTATCAGAATGTTGTCTTTTTTCTCATTTAGTAGAAAAATATCCCCGAAACAAGGGGTCACTGATATTCCGGAAAGTTCGCCATTTATCGGCTAACAGTCTGTCAGTGAGACTGCTTGTTGCCAAACTCCAAAAACCGGAATAATTGGTATGGTTTTGATGATCATTAACGGAAATGAACCGGTAACGGCAATAATAAAATATATTACGATGCCAAGGGCGATCTGGAAAGGCGGAATAAGCTTCGGACTGGTATATATACCCGTAAAATTATACAGCGGTGCCACCAGTCATAAACTGGACCTTAATATGCTGAGAAAGGGTGACAAATGTCCGATAAAGTACGTCAGGGTATGCCAGGACGACGGAAAGGAGGTTGCCTGGAAAGATATTGTAAAAGGCTACAGAATAGAGGATTATTATATTACAATATCAGACGAGGATTTCGAAAAAGCCAGTAAGGGAAAGAGTGAGAGTATTGATATACAGGAGTTCGTTAAAACCGAAGAGATAAATCCCCGGTATTTTGAAAAGCCTTACCTGCTGGAACCCGAGAAGGGAGCAGGGAAAACCTATAATTTATTGCGGGAGGCCATATTCGAATCGAAAATGGCCGGCCTGGCAAAATTCGTTCTCCGCAACAGGGAGCATCTCGCCCTGCTGATGGCAGATGAAAAAGTTCTTTACCTGAATCAGATGAGGTTCCATGATGAACTCCGCAAACCCGATGACCTCAACATTCCTTCTTCAAGCCCTTCAAAGGGAGAACTGGAGATGGCCCTGCAGCTAATAAAAGGGATGAGCTCGAAATTCAAACCGGACAAGTACAGTGATACTTACCAGGAAACACTTAAAGAGATCATTGAGGCAAAAGCCGAAAACAAGGAGATCAGCGTACCCGGGAGCAAGAAGGAAGAGGAAGAGTCAACGGTCGATGATCTTATGGAACAGCTGAAAAAAAGCCTGGAAATGACCAGCTGACAATCCGGTGGCTATTCCTCCCTCCATGAATATGGGCAATCTTGACGAATATAACAGGAAGAGAGATTTCGGCAGTACTCCTGAACCTGCCGGGCGCCGTGCTGAGCCTGAAGAAAAGAACCGTTTCGTGGTACAGCGGCACATGGCAAGACGGGAACATTATGATTTCCGGCTCCAGCTGGGCGATGTTCTGATAAGCTGGGCAATCCCGAAAAAACCCGTTTACGATCCGGATGTAAGACGTCTTGCCATTAAAGTCGAAGACCATCCCCTGGAATACATCCATTTTGAAGGGACCATACCGAAGGGAAATTACGGTGCCGGTA
>SKQJ01000386.1 GCA_007119075.1 Bacteroidales bacterium
CAGGACAATATACGCAAGGTTGACCTGGCTACCGGGGGACAGGTTGGATATATCCACATCCCCGATATGGGCGTTGGCGGACTGAACCAGTGGGCAAGGCTCTATTACCCGCAGCTTCAGAAAAAGGGGCTGATCATAGATGTCAGGGGCAACGGAGGAGGCAATGTCTCTCCCATGATAATAGAAAGGCTTCAGAGGACGATGACCTATGCAACAATGCATACCGGCCAGACCGAGGGTGCCGTCAACCCGGTCGGCACGCATATCGGTCCGAAAGTAACATTGCTTGACCGGTACTCTGCTTCCGACGGCGATCTTTTTCCCTACCGTTTCAAGCAGCACAACCTCGGCCAGCTGATAGGAGTCACCAGCTGGGGAGGAGTCGTAGGCTACAGCGGGGCGATACCGGCCATCGACGGCGGATCGATAATCACCCCTTCATATGCACCATTCGCGGCCGACGGAAGCGGGTTCATGGTTGAAGGCACCGGTGTCGAGCCCGATATATGGATAGACAACGACCCGGCAAGGGAATACAGGGGAATCGACGACCAGCTGAATAAGGCCATTGAAGTCATACTGCAGGAAATCGATGAATGGGAAGAATGGCTGCCCCCCATTCCCGAATTTCCCGACAAAACAATCCGCGCCCCTTCCAGGCGATAAATACATCTCTCATTTGACATTTATGCAAAAGAGAATTATAAGTTTTAACCCTAAATACAGCCATAATGGAAATGACAATAAGTTTTGAGGAAAAGAAGAAAGTCAACGCCGTTTATAATGAAATGCTGATAAAAACGGATCAGTCCGTCGCCTCCGGAGGAGAAGGAACCGCACCGGAGCCATTTACCCTCTTCCTGGCATCCATAGGAACCTGTGCCGGCATCTATGTCAAATCGTTCTGTGACCAGAGGGGAATTTCAGCGAGCGGCATTAAGCTGACCCAGTCAATGAAATACGATCCCGCCAGGAAACTCGTTGAAAGGATCATTATCGACATAAAGCTCCCCCCGGACTTTCCGGACAAATACAAGGAAGCTGTAATAAAGGCTGCCGATGTATGCACCGTGAAAAGACACCTGGCAGATCCTCCCCTTATCGAAGTGATCACAAGCCAGTCCTGATAAATTCCTTGTCAGCCTTCCGGCTGGACCGGATTTAAACAGCATATCGGCAAGAGGAACAGTTTGCCGGGCACTGTTTAGTCCGGCGAATGATTATTCAAAAGCGGGGGATCCCTTTACGGGGTTCTTGTACTATTCAGTCTTCCCGGAGCTCCGGTTCGATTATCTCAAATTCAGTCCGGCGGTTCTCAGCCCTGCCCTCTTCGGTCTGGTTCGTTGCCACGGGCATTGTTTCGCCAAACCCGGCATGCGTTACCCGCTCGCTGTCTACTCCCGAATCTATGAGAAACCTGGCAACGGTTCCGGCCCTCTTTTCAGAAAGTTCCATATTATATGAGGCATCGCCGATATTATCGGTATGGCCGTTGATCCTGACCGATATGCCGGGATTGGCAACCATGAACTGGGTCAGTTTTTCGAGTTCCATGAGTGATTCGGGCCTGAGCTCATAGCTGTCAAATTCAAAAAATATATTGCGGAGTATTGTCTTTTCGCCGGGTTTTATGGCATTCAGAGGCACATCCTTTAAAAAGGGGTCTCTCTGGTGAGCAAAGCTGCTCAGTGAAAAATGGTCGGAATAGAAAAGGTATCCCTCCCTGGATACGTTAAGGGCGTAATCGCCGCCGGTAACCAGGGGAACCAGGAACTCCCCCGTAAGTGCATCGGAATAAGAGCGGGTGACAGTTTCAAAGCTGTGCAGGTCGATAAGCTCAAAGCTTGCCCTCAGCCGCCTGCGGCTGTCGGCATCATAGACAGTCCCCTTCATATATGAAACCTCATTGGGGCGGGCCCCGTGATGGAGATCAAATGAATAGATATCCCTCACTTCGCCGCTCATCCGGTCGGACGAGAAATAACCCTTGTCGCCCCGGGCATTCACGATAAGGCCTATTTCATCAAAATGGGTATTGAGGGGATAGCCCAGGTTTTCCGGTTCGCTCCAGTTTCCTTCATCGTCCCGTCGGGTCACAAAAAGATCATAGCCACCCATTCCGGGATGCCCGTCGGACGAAAAATAAAGAGTATTGTTGTCAACATGGATGAAAGGAGACATTTCATTCTCAGGTGTATTTATCGTCTCCCCGAGATTTTTAGGCACTCCCCATTTCCCTTCGGGGCCTCTTACCGAATACCATATATCCATTTTGCCCTGACCGCCGCCCCGGTTGCTGGCAAAATAGAGAGTGCTGCCGTCAGGCGAAATAGACGGCTGTGCTTCCCATGCGGAAGTATTCACCGGCGCCCCAAGGTTCACGGGCTCGCCCCAGCTTTGTCCCTTTCTCTGCGCAAAATAAATGTCGCAGCTTCCAAGTCCGTCGGCACGGTTGCAGGCGGTGAAAAAAATCATACTGCCGTCGGCCGTAACGGAAGGGGCGCCCTCATTCAGTTCCGACCCCAGGGGAGCGCCTACAGGGGCGGCTTCGGACCACCCGTCATCTCCATAATAGCTTATGTAAAAATCTTCCCTCAGATTTGCAGGTACCCGGCGTCCACCGGGATCCTGCATGGTTTGCCGGGTGAAAATAAGGACCTGTTCATCGGCAGTCAGAGTCGGCCAGTATTCGTCATCTTCCGAGTTTATAGCAGAACCTATATCCACCGGGTCAAAGGGAACGGGATCTGACATTGCCTCTATTGCAAACGCACAGCTTTCAATTCTCTTCCGGGCCAGGGCCCTGTATCTTTCAGATACGTCCGGATGGCCGGCAAGCCGTTCATAGGCGTTTTTGGCCTCTTCATAGCTGCCCGTGGCCATCCAGGCATTTCCCATATTGAAATAGATCATGGGAAAAAAATCGGGGTTTATGGCAACTGCCTTTTCGTAATATGATACGGCCTGCAGAAATTCATCCATTTCGAAATATGTCTCCCCGGCCATAAGGTATGCTTCATAAAAGCCTTTGTCGGATGCTATGGCCTGTTTGAAAAGCCTCAGTGCTTCAGGGTAATTGTGGAGCTCAAATTCCCTGGTCCCTGAAAGAAAAAACCTGGCTGCCCGGCTATTTTCGGTCGACAATTCCTGGGAAACCATGTCAGGTCCCCACAACATCAGGAGAACCATCAAAACCGGTCGTATTAATCTTACAGGGTCCATCTGAAGCATATTAGATGATTGCGCAGGTATCCATCCATACCGGCGTATCGGGTGTTTCACCGTTATTATTACTCAATATAAGCCACGGAGGTTGCATAAAAGATAAATATTTATAAGCGGTCAGGGAATATGCATGAATTTATGGGCCTGCAATGAAACGTTCCATGAAGGATGTTCCTTGACATACTCTACAACTGCCGGAATGATCTCCTTGTAACGGCTCCATTCAGGCTGGAGGTACAAAAAACAGGATTTCTGCACCAGGACAGCATTTTCCTCAGCCCAGTCCAGGTCAGACAATTCATGGATGATAACCTTGAGTTCGTTGGCCTTCTTATAGATTTCCGGAAGGGGCCTGCTGTTTTGCTTTGGCGAAAGACAGATCCAGTCCCACTTTCCGGTGAGCGGGTAGGCTCCCGATGTTTCCACGTAGGTTTCGATGCCGTTGGCCGCGAGTTTCCCGCAAAAGAGATCCAGCGGGTAAGCCGAGGGCTCGCCCCCGGTAACCACTACGGCTCTTGCGGGATAAGTCAGCGCCCTCTGCACAATTTCTTCGGCCGGCACAAGGGGATGCAGGTGACGGTTCCATGTGTGTTTGGCATCGCACCAGTGGCAGCCGATATCACAACCGCCAAGGCGTATGAAATAGGCAGCCTTCCCGGTATGGTAGCCCTCCCCCTGGATCGTGTAAAAATCTTCCACAAGCGGCAGCTTGCTCCCTCCTTCAAACAGGTCGGACATCGATTGTATATATAAAACTATATGAATTCAAGGGATACAAACAAACATTAATAACGCGGTTTCCCGGAATACCGGACGGTTCTTAATTCCGGCTGAAGCCAAAGGCTTCAAGCATTCTGTCAAACACACCCGTGTTCTCGTAAATGCCTCTGAATTCTTCCGAACCCGGGCCCCAGGCAAACACGGGCTGTATTAATCCGGTATGGCCGCCGGTGGTCCACTCAGCAACAACTGTCCGGGTTTCAGGATCAAAGCCGTGTATGCCCATCCCGCCTGTATCATGGTCGCTTGTAACGATGACAAGGGTTTCACCATCCTGCCTGGCAAATTCGAGTGCCCTGCCCACGGCCCTGTCGAAATCAAGCATCTCGGCTATAACATAATCGACATCATTGTCATGGCCGCCCCAGTCAATCTGCGACCCTTCAACCATTAGAAAGAAACCGTCGCGGTTCCGGCTCAGCAGATCCAGGGCGATCCGGGTACCGTCAGGCAGCAGGTCGCCCCTGTTTTCGGTATATTTTGGAGGATGATTCGGCGCCACCAGCGCAGCCAGTCGGCCGTCAGAGACCTCTCTTGCCTCATCCATGTCTCCGGCAATATGAAAACCCTTGGCTTCCAGATCTTCCAGCAAATTCCTGCCGTCCCCGCGATTCATGAAATGGTCCCTTCCGCCTCCGATTATCACATCAATTTCGGTGTCAAGAAAATCGAGGGCAATTTCCTCGGTCATATTCCTGTGGGGCTGATGCGCCACAAACGCCGCGGGTGTGGCATGTGTGACCGCACAGCTTACCACTATGCCCGTAGAAAGACCATTGTCAGAGGCAATATGCAGTATGCTTTTTACCGCATTACTATCCGGATCCATGCCTATAAACTGATTGTTGGTCTTTATTCCGCTTGCCAGGGCGGTTCCGGCAGCGCCTGAATCGGTTACGAAATCATTGGCCGAGGAGGTATGAATAAATCCAATATTTTTGAATTGCTCGATATAAAGGGGTGTTTCACTTGCCAGGATCCCTGCCTGGACATGGGCGAAACTCATGCCATCGCCAATAAGGAGTATAATATTTTTAGGCTGATTTTCATTTGCCTGGTTTGTCGGTATGAATACAATAAACAATATAAGAAATGCAATTAAACTAAGTCCTGTTCTTTTCATTTTTGAAGATATCAGTTAGTAAATACGAATAATTATTTTTACTTTTATAAATACGTGCAGGCTATTTCAAACTCCGATGGATATTGGCTGATGTTATGCCCTGCATCATACTCATTGAATAACAAATAATTGCATGTTGAGCCCGGCCGGAGTTCAATCACCCATGATTTACTGACAGTTGCCGGGCTCAGCATGCAATTGATTTGTCTTCTCTTTCTCTGAAGGGTTCTTTATATTAAAAACAACTATTACAGAAATTTGTTGTGAAAAATGCCCTATTCTGTAATTTATTGCGGAAAATCAGCCCTCTGATGCCAATTATCAGTAATCCGGACGCATGTCACCGGCTAAATCAGCAACGGCAAAATCAGATTATCACGCCGGCGACCCGTTCCGTTGCCATGATTCGTAAACGCCACGCAGGCTTGGATTGATGCCCGGATTATCACGCCGGCGACCCGTTCCGTTGCCATGATCGGCAAACGCGCCGCTCATGCTTGGATTGATGCCCGGATTATCACGCCGGCGCCCCCCCTTCAGCTGCCAGGATCCGTAAATCCCGGCGCGGGTTTGCTCAGATAATCATGCCCGCCCCCACCGTCTCATTGGTTGCTTCGTCGATCAGTATAAGGCTGCCTGTATTTCTGTTTATCCTGTAGGAATCGTAAAACAGCGGCCGGGTTGTTCTAATGCTGATACATGCAATATCGTTGAGCCCCACTACCTTATCCCCATAAATATTCTCAAGGGTACTGATATCCATCTTATGGTTCACTTCCTTCACGATACATTTGACATCCCTGGTTGTATGCCGTACCATGTATTTGCCGCCGATATGCAGCGGGGTCTGATGAAGCCAGCACACCATGAGCCTGATAACCTGATCTTCGCGTGGCAGATTCAGCAGCCCTGTAATCATGTCTCCCCGGCTGATATCCAGGTCATCTTCAAGTATGACCGATACCGACTGGGGAGCAAGGGCATATTCGAGGGATCCGTTAAAAGTGTCTATGCTTTTGATAGTCGACTCCAGTCCGGAAGGCAGTATTTTAACCCTGTCGCCTGGTTTCATAATTCCTCCCGCAAGCCGGCCGGAATATCCGCGGTAATCGGGAAATTTGTCGGACTGGGGCCGGATAACGTACTGGACGGGAAACCTGACATCAGAAAGGTTGAGATCGCCTGCTATATGGATGTTTTCGAGAAGATACATAAGGGTGGGGCCGTCATACCAGCCGGTGTTGATGGAGCGGTCCACCACATTATCGCCATATTTGGCGCTGATGGGAACAAATCTTATGTCTTTGATGTTTAGTTTCCCGGCAAATGTGAGAAAATTCGCTCTTATATCATCAAACACTTTCTGCTGGAAACCGACGAGATCCATCTTGTTGACACAGATAACCACATGGGGTATCATTAAAAGGGAGGCTATATAGGCGTGTCTGAGGGTCTGTTCAATTATCCCGTACCTGGCATCGACCAGTATCAGGGCGAGATTTGCCGTTGATGCCCCGGTGACCATGTTCCTGGTATACTGAATATGACCCGGGGTATCGGCGATGATGAATTTTCTCCTGGGAGTGGCAAAATACCTGTAGGCCACGTCTATGGTGATCCCCTGTTCCCGTTCTGCCCGCAATCCGTCGGTCAGCAGGGCAAGGTTGACGTCTTCGTCACCTTTTCTCATGCTGGCAGAGGTAATGGATTCCATCTGGTCTTCAAAAATCGCCTTGCTGTCATACAATAGCCGGCCGATCAAGGTACTTTTTCCGTCATCGACGCTTCCTGCCGTTGTGAAACGGAGCAGTTCCATATCGAGATATCCCGGAGCGGGATTGGTTTTATGCTTAGGCATTTCTTTATTCGCTTAATAATATTTCCAATTGGTATGTCATGGATGGATCCCGCACTGGGTTTAAAAATAGCCCTCTTTTTTTCTGTCCTCCATTGCCGCATCAGATCTTTTGTCGTCATACCGGCCGCCCCTTTCGGTAACCCTGGAAGCGGCTATTTCAGAAATTATATCTTCAAGGTTGTCGGCGGTCGACAAAGTGACCCCGGTGCAGGTAATATCTCCGATGGTGCGGCACCGGACATCCTTTTCCAGCACGGTTTCATTGTTTTTCATCTTCATAAAGGGTGCCCAGGCCAGCCATACTCCGTCGCGGTAAAACACCTTGCGCTTATGCGTGAAATATAACGAGGGTATCTCAATGTTCTCCATGAAAATATATTGCCAGACATCCAGTTCTGTCCAGTTGCTTATGGGAAATACGCGGAAATGTTCCCCCATGAACTTCCTGCCGTTGAATATGTTCCACAATTCAGGCCTCTGGTTTTTGGGATCCCATTGTCCGAATTCATCCCGGTGTGAAAAAAAACGTTCCTTGGCCCTTGCTTTCTCTTCGTCGCGGCGTCCGCCGCCGATGGCACAGTCGAATTTCAATTCCTCAATAGCATCAAGTAAGGTCACAGTCTGCAAGACATTCCTGCTGGCATTCACTCCTTTTTCTTCAATCACCCTCCCCTTGTCGATTGAATCCTGGACCAGCCGCGCATAACAAGTTGAACCGGTCTTTTCCATCAGCCTGTCACGAAACTCAAGTGTTTCGGGGAAATTATGCCCGGTATCGATATGCAGCAAAGGAAAAGGCACTCTGGCAGGCCAGAAAGCCTTTCTGGCCAGATGAAAAAGCACAATTGAATCTTTTCCCCCGGAAAAAAGAAGTACGGGTTTCTCAAATTGTGCTACAACCTCTCTCATCACGTAGATCGATTCCGATTCGAGCTCCCGCAGGTGATTGATCTTTAGGTCTTCCATTTTGAACTTTTATGAGAGCACAAATTTAATACATTTGAACAAAGTTCAAAGAATTCATTATATACCCTTTTCCGGTCAGGCATCGAGGGACCGGTGAGCAGCCCGAAAGACGTTAATAGTCATCGGGTAAGGGTCCGCCGATCTTTCTGTTTGCTAATTCCAGGATCTCCTTCTCGGCCCGGATAGTATTTTTTTCGATTTCTCCGGCCTTTGCCAGGAGCTCCTCCACAAATTCTTTGTCCTTCAGATCCGTTGCATTGATCCGGACATTCAAGAAAGCCCCTATAACGCAGGATCGTACGGCTAATGCCCCGACTGCCGCATCGGTTACCGATGTGGGAAGCCCGTTTTCAACCATCGCCCTGATCACTTCCAGCGACCCGCTGGCGGTTTGCATTATCCTCAGGGGCACTTCGGTGGCATACCTGGTTGCTTCCTGGATCGCAGAATCACGGGCCTTTTTGTCCTCATCGGTCTTTTTGGGCAGGGAAAATGCCTCCATCACCGCATTGAAAGCCCTGGTGTCTTCGTCGACAAGAAAAATAAGCTCATCCTGGTATCTCCTGCCTTTTTCGGCCCAGTCTGAAAACTCCTCCCACCTGTCATCCCAGCCTCTTTTGTGAGATGAAAGGTTGGCCACCATCGTTCCCAGCGCGACGCCCATGGCTCCCATTGCAGCCGAAACCGATCCGCCGCCGGGAGCAGGGGTTTCGCCCGAAGTCTTATCGGCAAAACCGGCCAGGCTCATGTCAACAAGCTTTTTCTTTTCCCCGGAGGCGAGAACATACTCGATTATCTTTTCTTCCGGCTTGAAGGGATAAAGATCATCCAGGCCCATGGATTTAACTGCAATTTTTATCAGCTCGCCGTCTGACACGCCGGCCGACCTCCTTTGTTTTTTCAGGAAGTATTTCCCCGCTTCCACCATGGCTTTCAACGGGATCAGCCCGACAATCTCCGATCCCGTCACCCTTACCCCTCTTTCAA
>SKQJ01000061.1 GCA_007119075.1 Bacteroidales bacterium
GTGCGGATGAAGGGACTCGAACCCCCACGCCTTGCGGCACTAGATCCTAAGTCTAGCGCGTCTACCAGTTCCGCCACATCCGCAAAAAAATCAGGCGCAAAGGTATTCAAAAAAATTCAGAAATTAGAATTTTTTGCTAAAACAGTCGTTATTAAGGCTGATCGCCGCCGCGGCTTTGGGCCGGCACCGTTATTGTCTGCCTGAGGCTTTGGGGCTTTAAATGATCTATGATCCCGTTCTGGTCACTGGCAAGAGGCTCGCTGAATGTTTTGTGATCTCTGCCGCAGGTTAAAACCCTTACCGGTTGACCTTCGATCGGTTCAGGTTATTTTGCTTGCCGGAGACTGACGGGGCTTTCATTATCTTTGCATGTTTATTAAATCATTACAATGTTTGAATATCTGGCCAAAGCCTTTTCGGTCTGGTTCATCGGGTTTTTCCCATGGGCTGAAATTTATGTGGCTATACCTGCAGGTATGGGCCTCGGGCTGGATATTTATTCGGTCATAGCATGGAGCGTATTCGGGAATTACATTCCGGCGATCATAATTACCCGTTCATTCGACACACTTGTGCGTTATCCGAAAATCGCCAGTCTGCTGGGCAAATTTGCCTCGCCCCGGGCAAAGACCAGGATTGAACGGCACGGGGTAAGCGCTACCCTTTTGCTGACGCCCTGGCTCGGGGTCTGGGCAATGGCGGCAACGGTCAAGATATTTGGTATGAGGAGCGGACCGTTTTTGAGGGCTTCCCTGGCAAGCATACTAATATATGCTGTGGTCCTGGCAGTCCTGATACGGCTAGGATCCGGTTTTTTTTCCTGACGGGCTGATGCGGTTAATGCAGCTTCAAGGAACACCGGTCCCCGCCCTTGAGCGGCCGGGGTCGGAAGACGATACTTTCCGGCATCAGCGAAGCAGCGTGAACTTCTCTCCAAGGTATAGCTTCCTGACCTGCTCGTCGGCGGCAAGATCTTCGGCGCTGCCGGACTTGAGTATTTTACCCTCGAACAACAGATAGGCCCTGTCGGTAATCGAGAGAGTCTCATGAACGTTATGGTCGGTTATCAGTATGCCGATGTTTTTTTTCTTCAGAGTGAGAACGATCTGCTGAATATCATCGACGGCGATCGGATCAACGCCTGCGAAGGGTTCATCAAGGAGGATAAAGCTGGGCTTGAGCGCAAGAGACCGCGCTATTTCGGTACGCCGCCTCTCTCCGCCGGACAGCTGTATTCCCAGACTTTTCCGTATATGCTGCAATCCGAATTCTTCAAGCAGCACCTCAAGCCGTTCCTTTTGCTCCGCCTTAGGTATATCCGACATTTCCAAAACGGCGCTGATATTGTCTTCTACCGAAAGTTTACGGAAAACGGAAGCTTCCTGGGCAAGGTATCCTATTCCCTTCTGGGCCCGTTTATAAACCGGCTCCTTCGTAATATTTATATCGTTAAGGTATATAGACCCTTCATTGGGTGTAATCAATCCCACGATCATGTAGAATGAAGTGGTTTTGCCTGCCCCGTTGGGCCCCAGGAGCCCTACTACCTCCCCCTGTTCAACTTCTATTGAAACATGGTCCACTACCGTCCTTCTGCGATACCTTTTGACAAGGTTGCTGGTTCGGAGAAGCATTTTATTTTCGTTCATCGGCATTGCTGTTTCAATCAGGATCCCGGAGGAGATTACCGCCTCTGGGCTTCAAGCTGTTCATTTTTTATTATGCGTTGTGATATCCTTATTCCCACCTCATAAAGGAACATCAATGGAAAGGCCACAAGTATCTGGCTGAAAACATCAGGCGGTGTAATGATTGCCGACAGCGCCAGCACTATAACCAGGGAATGTCTCCTGTACTTTTTCAGGAATTCGGGAGTCACAAGTCCTATCTTGGTGAGGAAATAGATCAGAACCGGAAGCTCAAACAAGAGTCCGGCGGCAAGGGCAATGGCAGTTACCGTCTGGATGTAGGACATAAGGTTGATCTGGTTGGTGACTTCCGCGCTTACCTGATAGCTCCCCAGAAAATGGACCGAGAGAGGGATAATAATAAAATAGGCGAAAAGAACGCCCATGATAAAAAGCATAGATATGTAAAACACGGCCCCTTTTGCAAATTGCCTTTCCTTGTCATATAATGCGGGGCCGATAAACCGCCACAGCTCGAAGACCAGGTAGGGAAAGGCGAAAATCAGTCCGATGATCATGGAGACCATGATGTGCGTCGTAAACTGACCTGCCATATTTATGTTGATCAGCTGAAAAGGTTCGATATTGATGCAGAGCGCTTTTATCCCTATCCATGTCCCAAAGGAACAAAGCATGCGGTTAGTGAAAAAATCCGGTGTTTTCGGGGCTATTATTATGTTGCTAAAGATAAATTCCTTAAAAACAAATGCAATAATGGCGAACACCACTATTGACATAATTGATCTTACCAGGTGCCACCTCAGGGCTTCCAGGTGATCAAGAAATGACATTTCATTATTTGCCTCGACTGACATGATAAAGTGGATATTAAAATATGTTTATACGACTCCTTCCTTCAGGATATCGTGAAGATGGATTATGCCGGCATAACTGCCGTTGTTCAGGATCAACAATTGTGTTATGTTATTCTGTTTCATTTTATCAAAAGCATCGACAGCCAGTGAATCGTATTCAATTGTGTGAGGATTTCTGGTCATAATGTCTTTTGCAATCAATGAATTGATTTCCTGGGTTTTCTCGAGCATTCTCCTAAGGTCGCCGTCCGTGATGATTCCGGAAAGCCGTCCGCTTTCGCTGAGTACCGCTGTCGCCCCCAGTCTTTTTGAAGAAATTTCGACAATAACCCGGGGTATGTTATCATTAACGTTAACCTTTGGCAGCTTATTTTCAAGAAAAAAATCCGACACCCTCATATATAGCTTTTTTCCCAGCGAGCCGCCCGGATGAAATTTTGCATAATCCTTGCCGGTAAAGCCCCTGCATTCCAGAAGGCATATCGCGAGGGCATCTCCTGCGACCATCTGTACGGTCGTGCTGGAGGTGGGGGCAAGGTTATTCGGACAAGCTTCTTTTTCCACCGGGGTATATATAATGATATCTGATTTCCGGGCCAGGTATGATTCCCTGTTTGAGACCATGGCAATAATGATATTGCCGAGGTGTTTCACCAGTGGCACGAGAACTTTGATTTCAGGAGAGTTGCCGCTCCTGGAAATGCACAGCACAATATCATTCTCCTGGACTATTCCGAGGTCGCCGTGGAGGGCATCTGCAGCGTGCATGAACACTGCAGGGGTGCCGGTTGAATTGAGAGTGGCGGTTATTTTGGTCCCGATGATCGCGCTTTTCCCGATACCGGTAATGATCAGGCGTCCTTTGCTCTTCAGAATTACAGCAACTGCCCCGGCGAAATCATTATCAATGAACCTGCCCAGATTCCTTACGGCATCTGCCTCGGTTTTTACGGCATCTTTTGCAATTTTTTTTATTGCGGTTACTGAAAGCATTCTGAAAGGATTAAAAAACCGTACAAAATTAAGCCATTAACCGGAATAATATCAGGAGTTCTCGTATTTAAGTTATTTTAAGGATACAAATTACCGTCTTTTTAGGATATAAAAGTTTAAAAAACAGGATATTTAATGTATCTTTATATTGATTCACCCGATCGGGAACATCGTTATTCCTCTGATAACTTTTATTTTTAATTAAAATTGTTGGAACAATGTTTTGACAAGGCTACTTTCATTAACCCCACTGCAGATTTTAACATATTTATTTTAAATCTGCTATTTAAAATGTTAAAAAAGCATAATCGAAGTTGGTTATTAAAAAAAATTAGTATTTTGGTTTTGCAAAGTCAGACAAGGGATAAATCTGGAAAAGCGCTGTTTTTACTGCAATTTATAGTTTCTGAAAGTAATAATCTCAATCGGTTTTTAGTTTATATGTAAGCTAAACTGACGTTTGTCAAAAATTTTAGGGTTAAATTAAAAAAATATTGGTTTACTAACAAGGTTAGCATGATTTTTGATATGTGGCCGCACTTTGAATGATAATTATGTATAAGGGATTAGGATCGGAAATCAGCCTTTTAAAAAGCCTGAAAGATTATTTCGGTTTTTCAAGCTTCAAGGGCACTCAGGAAGATATCATCCAGAATGTGATGGATGGCAATGACACTTTTGTCCTGATGCCGACAGGCGGCGGGAAATCGCTTTGCTACCAGTTGCCGGCGCTCCTGCTGGATGGCACGGCTATTATCATATCGCCGCTCATTGCATTAATGAAAAATCAGGTGGATGCAATCCGGACTTTCAGCTCCGAAGACGGGATAGCTCATTTTATGAACTCATCCCTTTCAAAATCTGCTATACAAAAGGTAAAGTCCGATTTGCTCTCCGGCAAGACCAAAATGCTGTATGTTGCGCCCGAATCCCTTACCAAGGACGAAAACGTCAAATTTCTCCGGCAGGTCAAGGTATCATTTTATGCGATCGATGAAGCGCATTGTATTTCAGAATGGGGACATGATTTCCGCCCGGAGTACAGGAGAATCCGGTCCATTATCAACGAAGTCGGCGCCGCCCCTATAATTGCCCTCACGGCTACTGCCACCCCGAAGGTACAGCACGACATCCAGAAGAACCTTAGCATGCTAGAGGCAAGGGTATTCAAGTCTTCCTTCAACAGATCAAACCTCTATTACGAGATCCGCCCAAAGGTCAATGCCGCAAAAGAGATAATCAAATACATCAAGGGCAACCCCGGGAAATCAGGGATTATCTATTGCCTTAGCCGCAAGAAAGTCGAAGAGCTTGCCGAAACCCTCACCATCAACGGCATCAAGGCGCTGCCCTACCACGCCGGCATGGACTCTGCTACGCGCTCTGCCAACCAGGACAGCTTCCTGATGGAAGAGACAGACGTGATAGTCGCGACCATTGCATTCGGAATGGGCATCGATAAGCCTGATGTGCGTTTTGTGATCCATTACGATATCCCCAAAAGCCTGGAAGGATATTACCAGGAGACCGGCCGGGCTGGAAGAGACGGCGGTGAAGGAAAATGTATTACTTTTTACCGCTACAAGGATATACAGAAGCTTGAAAAGTTCATGCAGAACAAGCACATCGCCGAACAGGAAATCGGAAAGCAGCTTCTTCTTGAAACGGTAAGCTATGCAGAGTCGGCGGTCTGCCGCAGAAAACACTTGCTGCATTATTTCGGTGAAGATTACACCAGCGAGAATTGTGAGAATTGCGATAACTGCCTGAACCCGAAATCCAGTTTCGAGGGGAAGGAACACATTGCACTCGTTTTAAAGACTATCCTGGCGGTCAAGGAAAAATTCAAGGCGGAACATATTGCCGAAATTATTACCGGAAAATCGGGTCAGGCTATCCAGACATACAAACATAATCAGCTGTCGCTTTTCGGAGAAGGCAGCGATAAATCGGTTAAATTCTGGCTGGCTGCTATCCGGCAGGCGATGATCGCCAAACTGGTGATCAAGGAAATTGAAAATTACGGCCTGTTGCGGCTGAGCCCGAAAGGCCGGGAATTTATCGAAAACCCCTACTCATTCAGTCTTGTCGAGGAACAGGAAAGTGAATTCGATGAGGATTCCGATCTGGATTCCTGCTCTTCAGGGGGAACCAGCACTGTCGACCTGGAGCTGCTTCATATACTCAAGGATCTCAGGAAAAAGGTAGCCAAAAAGCATAATCTTCCGCCATTCGTAATATTCCAGGACCCTTCTCTTGATGATATGGCCCTTCAGTATCCGGTATCCCTTGAGGAGATGCAGAACATATCAGGCGTTGGAAGCGGGAAGGCCAGGCGGTACGGTAAAGAATTCGTGGAACTGATCAAGTCATACGTTGAAGAAAAGGATATCATCCGTCCCCAGGACATGATTGTCAAGTCGGTCGTAAACAAATCGGGCGTAAAGGTCTCGATCATCCAGTCGATCGACAGGAAAATGAATCTTGAAGATATAGCCTCTTCCAAAAACATGGAAATGCACGAGCTGCTGTCCGAAATTGAAGCTATTGTAAACTCAGGCACAAAGCTGAACCTTGATTATTATATCGACAGTGTCATTGACGAAGACAGGCAGGAGGAGGTTTTCGAATATTTCAGGGAGGAAGCCGAAACTGAATCACTCGAAGCTGCGCTTGCCGAGCTTGGTGAAGATGACTATACCGAGGAGGATATACGTCTTATGAGGATCAAATTCATGTCTGAACTCGGAAACTGACAAACCCTGAACCATTAACCTGTTGTTAAACATCGGACTGTACCGGTGAGAAACTGCCCCGCGGCAGCCTTCCTTGCCGGTACAGTTGCGTTTTGCCGGTTCATTTTGATTTCCGTGCCGTAAATTGTGCTCCAGAAGAACCGGGTGCTCAAACCCGTCCGGTCAGGACTTGTTCTACACATAACCGGTTCAGGCTTTGAGCTGTGGTCAGGTTGTCTGTTATTAAGAATTTGATTAATTTAGTATAAGGCAACCAAATTTTAATAATGGCATGATCACATGGAAAAGGAGCGGGAAGCTGAGAAAGACAAGAAGTTCAGGATCAAGCATTTGCCTTCCCTGATAAAAGATACCGTCATATCCTGGGACAGGGATGATCCGTGGAGGCTGAGCGCCGTGGTTGCATATTATGCAATCCTTTCTCTTCCGGGCCTGCTGGTAGTGATTTTCAATATGCTTACTTATTTCTGGGGCGCCGAAATAGTGGAAGGGCAGATCTACGATGAGATAGAGAGTGCAATGGGAGCTTCAGCCGCCAACACCATGCAGTCCATTTTTGAGGGCGCCCTTGACGCTGAGGAATCCCTTATAGCCACTATCATTGGCATCGGGGCACTGGTGTTCGGTGCCACCGGGGTTTTTTACCATCTGCAGATCTCGCTTAACCGGGTATGGGAAGTGAAGTCTGTTCCCAAACAGGGCATGTTGCGCTACGTTATCGACCGGATCAGAAGTTTCGGATTCGTACTGGTAATCGGCTTTCTGCTGCTTGTGAGCTTTATTATTTCGATCCTGTTGTCGGCACTGCAGGATTATATCGCCGTTTGGGTGCCACAGTTGAGCTACTATTTCATACAAATGGCAAATATTGCAATTTCCCTGGCGGTGGTCACAGTTTTGTTCGCATTGATATTTAAATACCTTCCCGATATTAAAATCGGCTGGAGAAGCGTGTGGTCCGGAGCATTTATTGCCGCCCTGCTTTTTGCCATCGGGAAAGAGGTGCTGACCATTTACTTCAGCGAGGCTAGTCCCGGCAGCGTCTACGGAGCAGCCGGTTCAATCATCATCATACTTTTATGGGTGACTTATTCCTGCCTGATCCTTCTGTTTGGAGCGGAATTTACCTGGGTTCTCACCAGGCGGTACGGTTACAGGGTCGAACCCAAGAGCCACGCAAAATTCATCTACCAGGAAGGAGTTCTAAGAAAAAACCTCTGAATTTTCCGACGGTCCAAACAACCCCGGGACCTCCGGTAAATCCCTCTTCTTTGCCTGTTCCAGGTCTTTTGATTATTTTTCCGGCGGGTTGCATTTAATATCCATGAAGTTGTAATAAATTTGTTTTTCATACGTCTTCACCCGGAGGTGCTCGGGTAACCTGATGCCGGGAAATGACTTTGCTGTCGTCCTGTCATAGTCTGATGTCGCTTCCGCTGGAATTATGGTTCTGCTGCCCCCGGGATTACGGTATGCCGGTGCCGGAAACACGGACTGTTGCTATTGCTCCCGGAAATTCGTTCTGCTTTTGCCCCCGGATCCCGTGGAAGGCTGCGGTTATTGACGGACCGGAAACATTGTAAAATATATAAAAACTTATGAACAAAGTTCTTGAGCTCGATCAGCTCACCAAACACTTTGGCAGGATAAAAGCCGTGAACAACCTCAGCATCGAGGTTGAAAAAGGTCAGGTTTATGGTATCCTCGGACCTAATGGCAGCGGGAAGACCACTGCATTATCGGTTGTTATGGGGGTGATCAGGCAGAATTCAGGGTCGTTTTGCTGGTTTGGCATGCCGGGGGGCAATAACGGGCATAAAAAAAATATAGGCAGCCTGATTGAAGTACCTCATTTTTATCCCTACATGAGCCTTGCCAATAATCTGAAGATCGTGGCCCATATAAAGGAAGCGCCCCATGAGGACATCGACAGGGTGCTGAGAATCACCCGGCTTTACGAAAGGAGAAATTCTCCCTACCGGACTTTGTCGCTTGGAATGAAGCAGAGGCTTGCCCTTGCCTCCGTATTGCTTGGAGACCCGGAGGTCATGGTGCTCGATGAACCGACCAATGGCCTCGATCCCGAAGGAATAGCGGAGGTCAGGACGATCATTCAGCAGGAAGCCGGAAAGGGCAAGACAGTGATCCTTGCCAGCCATATACTTGCGGAGGTGGAAAAGGTCTGCACACATGTGGCGGTGCTCAAAAACGGCGAGCTGCTGGCAAGCGGCAAGGTAGACGAGCTTCTTGGAACCGACCGGTTGTTCCTTGTATCGGCCGCCGATATCGAAAAACTTGAACGGGCTGTTGCCGGCGCGGAAATGGTCAGATCATTTACCCGCAAGGAGGATGAGCTTCTTATCAGCTGTACCGCCTCTGTTTCGTCAGCCGATCTTAACAGATTTGCATTCGAACATGGCATTGCTCTTTCAAAACTGGTTTCTGTCAAAAAAAGCCTTGAGTCTCAGTTCCTTGAACTTGTCAGATAATTCACATTGCCGGATCCGGAAAACCGGCCGGGAGAAGCCGGGAGAA
>SKQJ01000335.1 GCA_007119075.1 Bacteroidales bacterium
ATATCGACTGTCCTGGTCCTTCTCCTTCCAAGGTCTGCTATTGCCAGCCTGTTCCTCCCCCTGCTGAATACGCTCATGGCATACCGCGTCCCGTCGGGGTTCCAGGTGCCCGCCGATTCCAGGTAATTATATTCATCGATATGGGCCTCACGGACAATGCTAGTTATTTGCCTTTCAATCTCCTTTTCACGGACATTGCCAAGAAAAAAACCGATAGATATGACTTCAAGGTCGGAAATAAAGATAAGATTTTCTCCATCGGGGCTTATTGAAGGAGCGATATTCATCCGGCCTGCATTGGAGGCATCGAATAATGCTTCCCCGACCGATTCCTGTTTACCCTCCATAAGCGGCTGGAACGTGGCCCTGAGATCATTCGCCCACAAGGCCGACAGCGAGTCGGACGTATATCCTGTAATGCTGTCAATCGCTCCTTCATAACCCAATTGTGCCGTAGAAATGAAAAGGGGCAGGATGTGCCCGTCACCGTAATGCCCCGTAAAAAATGCCCAGAACGCATGGCCCCACCGGTAGGGGAAATATTCCTGCATATTTACTGTCATATCTCTTATGGTGGGTATGTTGTCATGCTTAACCGCGTCGCGCATCCACATTGCAGTATGCGGGTCCCGGCGTCCCAGGGAAAGGTATTCGGACTGCCCTTCCACCATCCATAGCGGGGTGTTCTGCATGGCCCGTCCTCCCATGCCCGGCCCTCCGTTTCCAAGAAACAGGCGGAAATGGTGGACGTGAGTCAGCTCGTGGCCCAGGACATGATCGGTATCCCTCCGGGATGGAGACAGGGGCATTACAACCCGTTTGCGCATGCCTTCGGTAACACCGCCCGTGCCGATTCCGATCAGCTGTTGTATTACCGTGGTTTGCTGAAAGTCGGCATGGTTGTTATAGAGGATTATCGGGATCCTGGTTTCTATTGTGTCCAGGAAAATGGGAAGGTGTCTTTGATACCACCGTTCCGTAAGCTGTGCGAACTCAAGGATTTCCTGCTCGTCCTCCAGGTAATGATGTATCCTGAAATGAGGGGTTTCAAAAACCCTGAAGTCAAAATCTTCGTAAATGACCTTGTTTCTGCCGAACTGCTGGGAGAAAACCGTACCGGCTGCAAAAAGCAAAAGAAACAGGCTTGTGAAAAAGATCCGGATAGCGAAGAGTCTCATAGCGAATTTTATAAGAGGTTCTGAACGTAAAATAATTGAACCAAGAAACATACCATTACAATAAAACCGGTCTTATGCATGTTTCGATGTTGCCCCGAAACACTGATTTCAGGCAGTCGGGGGACTGGCGCGGTATTTTTCTGCGCGGGGCACTACTGGCCCGGTGGGGATAATCTGCCACAGATGAGAAAATGATGCCTGACTGCCGGCAGGAATTTTCAGGTCTTTCAAAATATGTTTGATTTGTAAATATTTAATCCTTCCGGGGAACATTAGTTCAATAAAATTTTGTAACTTGTTCGAAACCATTCTTTACGGCAATGAGAGGCAATTCTCCCTGTCAGCTGGACCTGCACCTGTTTGAGCCGACTCTCCGGCAGGTGATAGATACAGGTCATCCCCTGGCGGTTTTTGCCGACATATTTCCATGGGATAGACTCGAAAAGGATTATTCCGCCCTGTATTCCGACAAGGGCGCTCCTTCCAAACCCATTAGGCTTATGGCCGGATTACTGATACTCAAAATGATATTTGAAGGAAGCGATCACGGGATTGTAAGGGAATGGCCCCGGGATTTGTATTTTCAGTATTTATGCGGGGGCAATATGCCGGTCGGCAAACCGCCCTGTTCTTCCAGTGATCTGTCCCGCTTCCGTAAGCGGATCGGGAAAGGGAGGATCGCAGCCCTGAAGAAGCTTTCGGAAAGATACATGAAAGAAGCAGGGACCGGCAGGATAAGGGTACAGGGCAATTATAAACCCGGGGATGAGAAATTTTACTATCTGGTCCCGCTTTCCATGTACGATAAATTCATAAACAATTTTAAAGCACTGAGGGTTGTCGCCCGAAAACTATTTTCTGCTGCGGGTATTCCTGGCCGCTGACCATGTTGGGGCATTGCTTGTCGTTTATCCTGCGGGTGTTGCTTCATTAAGGAGTTCAGGCAGCAGCCGGTCCCGCACCCACGTGAAATCAGGCTCAAACTCAAGTGCTTTTCGGTAGGTAGTCAATGCCATTGCACGGTTGCCTGTATCCCTGTAGCTTTTTGCCAGTCCGACCAGGGTATTGAGATACAGCCACCGGTGTACATCTTTCATATCAGCTTCCATCAGCATAATAGCTTTCGTATAGCTTTTTATGGCCTCATATTTTGAACCGCCCAGCGACCGGGGAGCATAGAACATGGCATTTCCGTGTTCTATCCAGCCATGCGGATTGCCGGGATCGTTCCCGATTGCATCATTAATAAGGTTCATGCTTCTGCGGCCCCAGAACAGTGCCCGCCATGGAGCCATAGCGATCCGGTATGCAAACAGGGCTGCCTGTATAGCATTGGCTGAAGATTCAAATTCCCTGTGGCCGGAAAGTTCTCCGATCTGTTCCTCGGCTATAGCAATTTGCTCGCCTGCCACCGTTTCATCGCCGGTGCCCAGGCTATACCCGATGTAACCGTACCTGGCAAGCATGAGCTCATAGAGGACGTTGATGTCGCCTGACCTCAGGTGCTCCTTTTCAAGTATATCCATAGCTTCTCTCCATAAATCCATTTCTTCGCTGATATAGGCCCGGTATATCATTTCCCCGGGATCCGCGGCCCGGGTTCCTGTCGCGGTAACCGGAAGAAGGGCGGCAGGATAAAGGATCAGGCAGCAAAATACTGAGATAACGAATCCACAGTGCCGGGTTTGCACAGATCCCCCGGCCCTTGAGAGACAGGATATCATGCGCGAAATCCGTAGATTTGATATCGTCGATCTGAATTGAAGCGAACTCCCCATATAAGCAATTATGTTGATCTGAAAAAAGTGCCGTATGCAAAGATAATAACGGAAGATGAACAACAAAACGCAGGAGCCCCGGCAATAGTATCTGTTTTCCGCCGCTCTATGCCTGTCAACACTCCAGGGATCTTATTTAGAGGATAAATATAATTTATTAAAAATATTTTTGGCTACCTTTGCAGGTTGGGTTCAGGCCGGATACAGGGAAATTTATGGTTTTTTCAGGAATATTAAACCGGTATCATGAATATATTGAATAAAAACAGCCGCATCGCGATCCTCGGGGCAGGCAATATCGGCCTTTCCATTGCCAGGGGCCTACTGGGTTCCGAACGGTTTTTACCCGGGAATATTTGCCTGACGCGCAGAAGGATAAATCTTTTGTCTAAGATCAGGGAGACCGGTGTGAAGATAGAAGCGGACAATGCAAAGGCCGTAGAAGTTTCGGATGTTGTGATTATCGCCGTTGAGCCGCAACAGGTTAACGGGGTGCTCAGGGAGATACAGCCTGTTTTGGAAGCAGGCAGGCATACTATAATTTCGGTTGTGACCGGAGTAAAGACCAGCCAGATCGAAGCAATAACCGGGGAGAGAATATCCATCGTTAGAGCGATGCCCAATATCGCAATTTCGGTTGGAGAGTCAATGACCTGCCTTTCCGCAAACGGCAACGTCCAAAACGGCCTGGAAATTGCAGAGGACCTTTTCAGCATGGTAGGCAAGACTCTTGTAATCAATGAAGAAGAGATGATTGCAGCTACCGCCATCGGTGCATGCGGGGTGGCATTCTTTTTGCGCGCCATAAGGGCCGCATCACAGGGGGGCATTGAAATCGGCCTGCAGTCTGACCACGCTCTCAGCATTGCGACACAAGCCGCCAGGGGCGCTGCCACTCTGCTGATTTCGGCCGGAAGCCATCCCGAGCAGGAAATAGACAGGGTAACCACACCCAAGGGATGCACCATAGCCGGGCTTAACCTTATGGAGTATGAAGGGTTCAGTTCAGCCATGATAAAAGGTATCGCACTCTCTGCAGAAAAGGCAGCGGGGCTGTATTCCGGCGATAAGGATTAAAATATCTTAAAAATTCATTTCCCGGGCGCTTCCTGCTTTTGATGGTATATATTTTGTGATATAAGTTTTTAGTTTTCAGATGTTGTTAATCAGCTAACAATAAGTTATATTACCTAATAATTCTATCGGTGGACCTAATATTCGACATATTCAAAGTCGATCCAAACAATAAGAAGCCCAAACAGGGCCGCATACTCATATCTGATCCATTCCTCAATGATGCTTACTTTAAGCGTTCAATTGTTTTTCTTACCGAGCATAATGAAAACGGATCAGTCGGGTTTGTCCTGAACAAGCCCGTGGAAGTGGACATTGGCGAAATTCTTGCCGATTTTCCATCCATCGACGGCACTCTCTCGGTCGGCGGACCGGTCGGCACTGATGCGGTGCACTACATCCACAGTGTCGGGGAAATGATTCCCAACAGTGTAAAAGTCATGAACAACATCTGGTGGGGAGGAGATTTTGAAGTTGTGAAACAGCTTCTCAGGGAAGGTACGCTGAACAGCAATAATATCAGGTTTTTTGTGGGGTATTCCGGCTGGCAGCCAATGCAGCTTGAAAGGGAAATATCTGAGGATTCCTGGGTCGTCAGCGAACTCGACGGCAGCCAGATAATGAATACACGGAACAGGGAATCATGGCAGGCCGTTTTGAACAGCCTGGGCGGCAGATACAGATTATGGACAAATTTTCCGGAAAATCCCGGGTCAAATTAAGATAGCCTGTCCGTGGCAGAATACTGCCACTGCAACTAATGTTAGATTTTTGCTCCCGATTACAGGGGCCATCCTCCCGGAATGGCCCTTTTTTTATTCACCAGCTGGAAATTACAGGAGCAGCCTGTGAGGGATCAGGAAAATCATTGGGATGCAATCCATTGAAATACAGTTGTATAATTATATTTCTCCGTGTTTTGCTTATTTTTCTATCCAATTGCAGACTGCTGGATGGGATTTTTACTTAACTTCTGTCCGGAAAGGATATGTGTAAAGAGTGTATCTTCTGACTAAACCTTATAGCTATGCGAAAATCTACTAAAAACAGTCCGCAAACTTACACTGAACCAAAAAGCTCTCATGGTTCCGGATGCTGTTCTATTTTAAACAGAAGACAGTTTATTTCCAGGATGGGCCTTGCAGGAGGAGGAATACTTTTGCTGAATACCGGATTTTTCAATGAAAGTACACGTCAGGTTATGGGTTTGCCGCTATTGCCGGGCGATAGTGGTCCCAGACCGCGTATAGCGGTGGCATTTTCACGCCAGCAGGATGAATATTACATGGGCTGGCCCGGTGCAGCATATGACCATAAAGCCGCACAGGCAGTATATACGGAAACTTTGGAAAAGGCTGCGGCCAGACTAGGCGTTATCCTTGACATTGAAGCCGAACCGCTCAGAGATAATGAAAAGACAGACAATTTTCTTGAACGTGCAAAAAAGGCCGATGGAACTGTTATTACCTGCATGAATCTCAATGACGGATGGCCTGCGATTCTCCGGTTTATGGAAAACAAAGGCAATCTGCCTGCGGTTGTTTACGCCCCCAGGGGAACACTTTTTACAAGCAGGCTCAATGATTTTCGTGACACCCCTTATTGTTTCGTCGGAAGCGTTGTTGATACAGATTGGCTGGCTTCGGCTCTGCGGATGCTTAAATCTGTATGGCAAATGGATAACACCCGTATTGCTTTGATCCACCGGGATGAGGTGAGCGAAGAAAAACTAAGGCCCATCGGCACTACTCTCTGCCATATACCTCTTCAGCGGTTCGCCGACGCATACCATGCAACAAAACTCTCAGGACAGGTCGAATCAATTGCTCATGAGTACATAAAAAAAGCAAGAGCAATTATGGAACCGTCAAAAGAAGAAATTTATGACGCTGCCCGCACCTATGTAGCCAACCGGAATATAATGGATGAGTATGGCTGTCATGCCGTTACGATGGATTGTCTGCGCCTGGTAGGGGACAGGATCACGCCACCACCCTGCATGGCCTATTTCCAGTTGCTCAACGAGAAAACCTGCGGTTGTTGTGAGGGCGACGTTACAGGAGCTTTAACGCTGATGTTGTCCAGCTATCTTTTCAACAAACCTGGATTTTTGCACAACCCTGTTGTGGATAATGTAAACAACAATTATGGTGGCGCACACTGTGTTGCACCGACATTGATGGACGGATTCGAGGCTGCAGAAGAATCCCTGGTTTTAAGGAGCCATCATGAATCCGACTGGGGCGTTGCAGCACAGGTTATTCTTCGTGAAAACCAGCCGGTGACCCTTATGAAGTTCATGAATCCAGGCGCCCTTTGGGCTGCCACCGGCACGATTATGCATAATGTCGACACGCAGCCACATGACGGAATCGGCGGTTGCCGTACAGGCTTTGCCATGGCAATGGATAATGTACACGATGCCCGGGATATCCGAGGCCATCACAATGTTCTGATTTACGGAAAATACCTGCCTGAGCTTAGGGCATGGTGTCAGCTTGCCGGAATCAGGGCAGAGCATATTACCGGGGGTGTTCTTTAAGGTTTTTATCGTACCAGGTGAAACCCTCATCAGCCTTCGGCAGACAAAACAGCATGAAAGTCACTTCATTTGAATGGGCACTCCATTATCCGTCAAACTGATCGCTGTTGAGAGCCAGGATCAGTCTGCGGGCGGTTTTGCTGTAGTATCTTTTTTGCCCGTAAGCCACTACCCAGCGGATCCCTGATATCGCATTTGTGAGGAAACATTCATCGGCCGAGATAAGGTCATTTTCGCTGATTTGTGTCTCAACGCATCCGAGATTCTCTTTTTCTGCTATACGAATTATCTGCCGGCGCATTACTCCGGCAACACATCCCTCCGAGAGCGCCGGGGTCATCAGGGCCCCTTTTTTCATCAGAAAAATGTTCGAACTGATGCTTTCTGCCAGCCTGTTTTGCGTATTCATTATAAAGCATTCATCCAGTCCCGAATTTATTCTGAACAGGCCAGCCTTTATATACAGGAGCGAGTTTGCGGTCTTAAGGTTTGCCAGTTTGTCAGGTTGTTTTTGTAAAGTCCGGAAAAGCGTTGTCCTCAATCCGTCTTCATTTATGCGGTAATTGTCATACGGAAGGGGCAGGGCTTCCACCAGGTAAGAACATGAATTTCTCAACGGGGTATAGAATCCGCCATTATCTCGGAATACGGCAAGCCTGATCCGCACTCCCCCGTAAAGATGGTTTTTGTTGAGGAGCCTTATAATGGATAATTCCAGCTTCCCTGGTTCCAGGTCAGGATGTTTATCCATTTCAAGAAACATCATGCCGGATTCAAGTCTCCGGTAATGCTCCTGAAAAAACTGAAGCTTTGTGCCGTTTGCATGGATCGTTTCAAAGAGCGAATCTCCGTAGCAAAAAGAACGGTTATCGTGCATCAGGGAGGGATCACCTGCAGGAAGCATTTCGCCGTTCAGGCATATGAACTGTTTATGTTTCAATTTATGGCTTTTATTGAGGGATCAACATCTCCGGGCGAACCGGTTCCTCATTCCCCGGAAGGGATTATGACCCCAAGGTAATTCATAAGCGAGTCATTCGCCTTTATAAGTATGCCCTTTACCCCGGCCCTGCGGGCTGCCTCGACATCTCTCTCCCTGTCGCCTGCCATCCAGGATTGCCGGGGATCGATGTTGAACCTGGCAATGGCTTTTTCTATCATCAGGCTTTCAGGCTTGCGGCAGAGGCATTTCCCGGCCGAAGGGTGATGAGGGCAGTAATATATTTCAGCAAGGTCTATTCCCCTGGCAGTGAATTCTTTTCTCAGCAAATCGTGGACCCGGCCAACATGGTCGTGGGTGTACAGGCCCCTGGCAATTCCGCTCTGGTTGGAAACCACAACCAGCATAAATCCCTGCTTTCTGAGCAGCGACAGGGCCTCGAAAACGCCCTCGTTTATCACAAAATTTTCAGTCTCGAAGATATACTGGCCCGTTTCCCGGTTTATCACCCCGTCACGATCAAGAAACACGGCTTTATTTTTAACTGCTTTTTCTGACATTGGCAAAATTTTAATTTACTCAGGGAACAGACCGCAGCGTTTCGTCAAACCCGGAAAAGCCGGCCTATAAATTCCCCAAAGAGGGAAAGATTTATCAGAAGCGGGAAAACCAGGCCGAACACCGCCCCGATAAAATGGGCATCATGATTGATGTTGTCGGCCGCCTTTTTGCTCATATAATGGGAATAGGCAAGGTAAAGTATGCCGAATATAATTCCGGGAACCGGTATTACTGCAAATAACAGGAGGCTCCGCCAGGGGTCGAAGAATATGCTTGTGAAGATAACCGCCGACACTCCGCCAGAGGCACCCACGGAGTTATACCAGTGGTTGTCCTTGTGCTTTTTCAGCGTGGTTAGCGATGAAACTATTATTGCCCCGGCATAAAGCAACAGATAGGCAAGAATTGGCGAGCTGAGCATATTCCTTGCTTCCAGATTTCGGAAATAGTGCTCCACCGCCGCCCCGAAAGAAAACAGCACGAACATATTGATGAAAAGATGGACCCAGTCGGCATGAACCAGGGCATGGGTAAGAAACCGGTAATATTGTTTTCTGTGATAGACCTGGTAAGGATTGAAACTGAGCTTTCTGATCAGATCAGGACGGGAAAAAGCCATTATCGAAACAATTGCGGTAATGATCACTATGAAGATTGTCATGCGTGGATTTTTTTTAAAGATAAGAAAAATAGTCAGGCCGAT
>SKQJ01000152.1 GCA_007119075.1 Bacteroidales bacterium
ACAGGCCTGACGAGGACCTTCCGGCTTCCGCGGGCTTCAGGCCTGCTGTTGACTGTAAGCTCAACCATGCTGCCGGCGGTATTGACAAGCAGCCGGTAGATATTCTCCGCCTGGTTTACCGGGTTTCCGTTTACCTCCAGGATGTAATCGCCCTCATTGATATTCAATCCTATTGCCGTAAGGGGAGACCTGAGCTCATTGCTCCAGTTTGCGCCCTGTAGTATTTTGTCTATCCTCACGTACCCGGAAGGATCGACGGAAAGCTCAGCACCCAGCAGTCCCGTTTTTATCCGCTCAGGCATAGGTCTTTCTCCGTTCTGGGCGTAAGCGTGACTTACGTTCAGTTCGGAAACCAGCTCGCCGATCACGTAGGTAAGGTCGGTGCGGTGTTTTACATGGGGGACAAGAACATTGTACTTGTCGTACATTGACTGCCAGTCTACCCCGTGCATGTTGGGAGCATAGAAGAAATCCCTCATCTGTCTCCAGCTTTCATCAAAGATCTGCTGCCATTCAAGGGAATAATCTACCCATGCCTTCAGTCCGGAAAGGTCTACGGCATCTGTGATGTTTATCATCAGGGAGGGCAGGTCGATGACTGCATACCTGCCGCGTTCGCGGACCAGCATCTTTTTGTTGCTGTGCGATATGCTGAACGAAATGTCCTTTCCCAGCTCGGTTTCGCGCTGGGCTTTCAGATCATACACTTTCACGGTCGAAGAGGCTGAGCCGATTGGACGTTCGATGTACCAGACCTTGTCTTCAACGGCTGTCACACTGAAATAATTCGACGGTTCTACCGGAAGGGAAATTATCCTTTCCCTTATCCCGTCAGGATCAACCCTCATGTTTCCGGAAGTTCCGCGGTTCGCCGGGCTGCCGTTTCCATCATTGGATCCGCCGTTTCCGACCTGGTCATCCCGCGGGGCAAAAGGATCGGCGGTCTCGTTTGAAAGGGTGGCAAGGTATATCCTGGCCATGTCATGATATGAATGGTTCCATTCGGTCTGGCTGTAACGGGGATTAAAATCCCTTCTGGAAGTGAACACCAGGTATTTTCCATCTGAGCTGAAGGAAGGTTCCCCCGAGGCGTACCAGCCATCGGTCACATCGTATGATGCGCCGGTCTGAACTTCATACAGGCAGACCACGTTCATTGAAGACTCGGGTCGTGTATATGTTATCCAGCGGCTGTCGGGCGACCAGCTGTATTCGGACATCGGCCTTAATCCGGACCAGGCAACTTCGGTTACCTCCCTTGAATTCACATCGACGATCCTTAGCCTGTGCTTCTTGTCGTGGAAAAGTATCTTGCGGCTGTCGGGCGACCATTTAAAACCGAAAATATAGGTATCCCCGTCGCCGGTAAGCCGGATGGACTGCTCAGAGCCGTCGTGCCGTCGTTTATATATTTCAAATTCTCCGCTATCGTCCGATATCCAGGCTATGAATTCCCCGTCGGGCGACCATCGGGCATTCCTTGCATGGGTCCCGGGATTCTGAGTGAGATTCCTGGTGATCCCGCTGCTGGCAGGAACATTGAATATCTCCCCCCTGGCGGAAAAAACCACCCTTTCCCCGTTGGGAGACATATCGGCCGATCTCACCGAACCGGATACATCCTTCCATTCGGCGCGGGCATGCGGGAAATCGCCGGTAATGGTTATGGGCACTCTTTCATATTCCCTGGTGCGGGTGTCGAATTTATAGATGAACCCGCCGTTTTCGAAAACGATAAAATCCCTCCCCAGGGATGGGAACTTGATATCGTATTCGGCAAAGTCGGTTACCCTGGTTGTCTCTTCCGTTACGGTATTGTATACGTAAAGATTCATTACCCGGTCACGGTCGGATATAAAATAGATCTCGTCCCTTACCCACATGGGAATGATATCCTGTGAATTGTTCCTTGTGATGTTGGTGTTGGTTTGTGAAATGCTGTTGTAGACCCATACATCATCTGCCATGCCTCCCTGGTAGTATTTCCAGGTACGGAATTCGCGGAAAACTTTATTATAGGCCATCTTCTGTCCGTCGAGCGAATAGGATAGGAAACCACCCTCCGACAACGGCAGCTGAACGGGCATCCCGCCGTTGACAGGGACGTTGTACAGCTGGCCTTTAAATGCATTGAATGACCGTTTCCTTGAACGAAAAGTGACATGTTTGCCATCAGGGGTCCATCCCATTACAATATTGTTGGGCCCCATACGGTCTCCCAGGTCGTCCCTGTCGAGCGTTGCGGTCCACGTAAGACGTCTCGGCTCTCCTCCTTCTGCGGGTATCAGGAAAACTTCGGTGTTGCCGTCATACTGTCCCGTAAATGCAATATGCCTGCCGTCGGGTGAAAACCGGGGGAACATTTCATAGCCGTCGTGGCTGGTGAGTTTTCTGGCAGCCCCCCCCGAAGAGCTCACCGTATAGAGGCTTCCCGCATAGCTGAAAACAAGCTGATCGCCGTGGATGGCGGGAAATCTGAGTAATCTTGCTTCCTCCTGTGCGCCGGCAAGGGTAAAGGCAAAAAACAGCAGAAGCAGGGTCTTGATTTTAATGATCATAATAAGAACAGGTTTATTTGATTATAAGTGGATATTTTGAAAAGCTGTAAATTTAATATAAAGCCACCGGAATGTGCCTGCTTCCGGCAGGCTATGTAAAATAACATATTTTTCAGGCAATTATTATAATTCCCGTCAAACCGGACAAAAAACGGGCCACTTTTTCAAATGAAGCTCTTCCCCGGCACAAGAACGGATAAATTCGGATTGCCTGCAATTTTTTTGTTAATAATTCCGTAATCATCAATCATGACAGTATAATATTTTAACTTTGCAATACCATCCGGTTTTTAACGATAAGGCATCCGGTGGCGTGAGCCATCCGGCTGGTTTAACCGGGAGATGACGACACCCCGCAGCAGTAATTTATTGCCATTTTTTTAAGTATGGATACCCGTACAGAAATTCATTTATGATCCGATTTATGTTCAGCGCCCATTGCCGGCTTGCATTTTCTTTTATAGTGGCGATAGTTTTGACCTGTATTCATTTGCCCGCAAAAGGAAACGAGGCTTTTGACAAGCTTCCCCCAGGGTATTTCGGCGAAGACGCCGGCAAATGGGTGGACTCGGTTTTCAACACGCTTGACACGGCCCAAAGAATTGGTCAGCTCATCGTGGTGGAAGCCGGTATAGATGCTGATGTTGAGGAGATTGAAGGGCTGGTAAGAAATTTTCACATCGGGGGGATAGCGTTTGGCGGCGGCGGACCCCTGAGGCAGGCAAAAATGACAAACCGGTTCCAGAAATTGTCTTCGGTACCGCTTATGATTGCGATGAAAGCCGAGGGAGGACTGGGTGCCGCCCTGGACAGCACGATCAGATTCCCTCAGCATCCTGCCCTGGCCGCCGTAAGCGATAACCGGCTGGTATATGAACTGGCTTCCGATCTGGCACGACAGATGCGGCGACTGGGGGTACACATGAATCTTTCACCGCTTCCCGGCTACTATGAGAGCCGCCCCGGCCCGGTTGGCAGGAACCGTTCACCCAACGGTGCCTGGAATTCCGGAACTTCCGGGCATTATCTCAGGGGGATGCTTGATAACGGGGTGATGGTGGCGGGCAGACATGCCATGGAAAGCGCCACAGGAACTCCAGGATGGCCGGGAATCAGGGAAAACCGGACGGATGACATAACCGGTGAACCGGTTCCCGCCCTGATTTTCAGTGAAGATCTGAGGACCGGTCCCCGGAGATCGCCCGGCAATCTCCGTACCGCCGAATATCCGGAGGTAAGGGCTTTGCTTTCCGGGAAGGAAGTGCTTCTTTTTCCGGATGACGCCGGCAGGGCAGTCGAAATAATAGAGAAAGCCATAAATGAAGGCATTCTGACCCGCGGGATGATCGATGAAAAATGCAGAAGGGTCCTTTTCGCCAAATACCAAATGGGCCTTTCGGCTCCTGCTGCTGTTGCAACCCAAAACCTTTACCGGGATCTTAATGAAACTGGTTCAGAGCTTCTCAGGAGAAAAGCTGCCTCTGCATCCCTTACCCTGCTGGAAAACCGCAACGGACTTATTCCCCTTAGAAGGCTTGACACCCTCAGGATTGCAACCGTATCCGTTGGCGACGGCAGAAAAAGCCCTTTCCAGGAAACCATGTCCCTGTATGCTCCCATGAACCATTATACGGTCAGCAAATATGCCACCCTCGAGACTTTGACCGGTGTAATAAATGATCTGGATGATTTTAACCTGGTCATCGTCGGAGTGGATGATGCAGACTACAGGAGATCAAGGCAATACGGAATTTCGCCGCAGACATCATGGTTCGTCAGGCGCCTTGCGGCAAGAAACAGCGTCGTGCTGGCATTGTTTGCCTCCCCCAACGGGCTTGCCTTTTTTGACGATCTTTCCAATCTACAGGGGCTGCTGGTTGCATATGAAGATAACCCACTTGCACAGGAATACACGGCACAGCTTGTTTTCGGTGGATTGCCTGCCGGCGGACGGTTGCCCGTAAGCCCGATTGTCAGGTATGCTTCCGGGTCAGGATATCGGACTGCCGGACTGGGAAGGCTCAGGTATTGCATACCCGAGGAAGCCGGACTGGATTCCAGGAAACTGGCCGGAATTGAAGATATAGTAAAAAACGCCATTGAGCAGAAAGCCACACCCGGAGCGCAGGTCCTGGTTGCACGCCAGGGAATAGTGGTCTATCACAAAGCCTTCGGCCACCACACCTATACCGGGGAAAACCCTGTCATGTTGACCGATCTTTATGACCTGGCATCAGTTACCAAGATTGCGGCCTCGGTCCCCGCCATAATGAAGCTTCAGGAAGAACGGAGCATTGATGTCTACCAGACCCTTGGCCATTATATTCCCCGGCTCCGGGAGACCAACAAAAACAACCTGGTCATCAAGGATGTCCTGACCCACCAGGCACGGCTGCAATCATGGATACCCTTTATCTGGGATACTTTTGAAAGCCTCATCCCCGGGGAGGAGCTTTTTTCAAGGAGGGTGTCTGCCCGCTATCCCCATATGCTCGGTGATTTTATGTATATGAACAGGCATTACAGGCTTTCTGCAAATCAGTTCAGCGACAGGCCATCGGATGCTTTTACCGTAAGGGTCGGCGAAAGGTTGTTCATGAACAGGGCATATGTCGATTCCATGTACATGCGTATCGATGATTCTCCCCTCAGGCCCTCAAACAGTTATTTTTACAGTGACCTCGGGTATTATTACCTTAAAGAGATCCTGGAGCAGGCATCCGGCGAGAGGCTTGATCATTTTCTGGATAAAAATCTTTACAGGCCTCTTGGAGCAAACCGGCTTACCTTCCTGCCCCTGGAGAAATATGGCTCTTTTGAAATCGTTCCCACCGAAAATGATATTATATTCCGCAGGCAGCTCATTCACGGTCATGTGCATGACGCCGGCACAGCCATGATCGGCGGCGTAGGGGGGCATGCCGGACTGTTTTCCAATGCAAACGACCTGGCCAAGCTTATGCAGCTTTTTTTGCAGGACGGCGAATACGGGGGCACGAGTTTTTTTTCAGCCGAAACCGTCCGGGGATTTACTTCGGCTCCCAACAGCCATAACGGGAACAGGAGAGGCATAGGTTTCGATAAGCCCGAGATGAGATCTGCCCGGAGCCCCGCAGCACGCTCTGCTTCAGCCGAAAGCTATGGGCACAGCGGTTTTACCGGAACCATGGCCTGGGCTGATCCCGCGGAGGACATTGTCTATATTTTCCTTTCCAACCGGGTTCATCCCGATCAGTTCAACAACAAGCTGACCGAGTTGAACTTACGCACCAGGATCCAGCAGCTGATTTACGATTCGATCATACAGTAGCCTGACTTAAGCCGGTCTCCTTGAATGTTTTCACCTATCCGGCTGCTCTGAAGTGATGTTCTCACCCATATGTTTAACAGCAGGTAAAATCAGGCTTTAAATTGATAAAAATCATACTGTATACATGTCATTTATAGATACATTTGCTTAAATACAACCTCAAATACAAATCCTTTCCATGAAGACAACACATATAGAGCATATTGGGATTGCAGTCAGAAACCTTGAAGATTCAATCAGGTTTTATGAGGAGGTCCTCGGGCTGAAATGCTATAATATTGAAGTAGTGGCCGATCAGAAAGTCCGTACTGCCTTCTTTATGGCAGGGCAGACCAAGATAGAACTCCTTGAATCAACATCCGACGAGGGCCCTGTTGCACGGTTCCTTGAAAAGAGAGGGGAAGGGGTGCATCATATTGCCTTCGCCGTTGACAATATTGAAGAGGCTCTGGAGCACTTAACCCAAAAAGGGATAAAGGCCATCGACAATAAACCCAGAAAAGGTGCAGAGGGGCTCGATATAGCGTTTTTGCATCCCGGATCTACTTTTGGGGTTCTTACAGAATTGTGTGAGGACAAAAACAAAAAGAGGTAAAAACGGAAACCGCTCACTTAACCCGGATGCTGTAATGGACAAAGATGACAAAATAAGGCATTTACTGGACATGCGCGAACAGGCAAGGGCCGGGGGAGGCAAAAAAAAGATAGAATCCCAGCATGCCCGCGGCAAATTTACGGCAAGGGAGCGGATTGAGATCCTGCTTGATGATGGCAGCTTTGAGGAATACGACATGTTTGTAACTCACCGCTGCAGTGATTTCGGTCTTGCCGGAAAAATATTCCCCGGTGATGGTGTGGTAACAGGTCATGGCACTATTGACGGGAGGGTGGTATTTGTCTATTCTCAGGATTTCACAGTCCTCGGCGGCTCCCTGTCCGAGACCTTCGCAAAAAAGATCTGCAAGATCATGGATCAGGCAATGAAAGTGGGTGCCCCGATTATCGGCATAAATGACAGCGGGGGAGCAAGGATACAGGAGGGAGTGCTCAGCCTTGCAGGTTATGCCGAGATCTTTCAGAGGAATATTATGGCGTCGGGAGTAATCCCCCAGATATCCGCAATTTTTGGTCCTTGTGCCGGCGGGGCGGTATATTCTCCCGCTCTTACTGATGTTATAATCATGAGTGACAAGACCAGCTATATGTTCGTTACAGGCCCCAAAGTTACCAAATCGGTTACGGGAGAGGTGATCAGCACAGAGGAACTCGGTGGCGCCGCTGTTCACACTTCCAGGTCGGGAGTAGCCCATTTCAGGGCGGAAGATGAAGAAGAGGGCCTCATGATCATCAGGAAGCTGCTGGAATACCTTCCCCAGAACAATCTTGAAGATCCGCCTGTAACCGAGAGCACCGATGCACCGGAGCGGGCAGACGACATCCTTAATACGATTATTCCCGCCCGGTCTAACCAGGCCTATGACATGAAAGATGTTATATATACATTAGTCGACAACAAGGAATTTCTTGAAATGCACCGTCATTTTGCCAGGAACATTATTGTAGGCTTTGCCAAGTTTAGCGGAATTCCGGTCGGCATTGTTGCAAATCAGCCCAATTACCTTGCCGGAGTCATCGATACCGATGCCTCCAGAAAAGCCGCAAGGTTTGTCAGGTTCTGCGATTCTTTTAATGTACCTATAGTTACTCTGGTTGATGTCCCGGGCTTTATGCCCGGCAGCGCACAGGAATATGGGGGTATCATAATTCAGGGTGCTAAACTGCTTTTTGCATACGGAGAAGCCACCGTTCCCAAGATTACAGTTACCCTGAGAAAATCATACGGGGGCGCACATGATGTTATGGGCTGCAAACAATTACGGGGAGACCTGAACTATGCATGGCCAAGCGCGGAAATTGCAGTGATGGGCGCACAGGCGGCTGTGGAGATACTTGAGGGCAAAAACGCCGGAAAAATCACTGATGCTGAGGAAAAAACCAGGTATATAACGGAAAAGGAAATGGAATACAACGAAAAATTTGCCAATCCTTATGTTGCCGCCAGGTTCGGATTGATAGATGATGTAATCGAACCCCGGAATACGAGGTTCAGGATAATCCGGGGATTGCAGACCCTGGCGACAAAAAAGGATTTGGTTCCTCCTAAAAAGCATTCGAATATGCCACTGTAGTTTCTCAAAAAAATATCCGGCAGACTCATGGTAATCCGCTTTTATTTTATCCCTGCGCAAATAGATGCCTATGCAGTCACCATAGCACTGGTGGGCTATCTGGTCGTATTTCTTGCACTGGTAATGCTTTACCTTGTTTTTTCCAAATTGCCGGTATTTCTGGAAGCAGCAAAACTATCCCGGCGGCCCGGCAGAGAAACCTCCATGGGCGGAGTGAATAAAGATGCAGGTACGGGCAGGGAGGCTACGGAGATTACCGGGGAAGTCAATGCCGCAATAGGAATGGCAATTTATCTTTATTTAAATGAGCTTCATGACAGGGAAAGCGGCGTGCTGACGATTAAAAAAATATCCAGGAGATATTCGCCATGGAGCTCAAAGATTTACAGTCTGAGACATAATCCAAGGGTGTAAATTGATCATTGATGATCTGCTGCGTTTAATCAGTTCAGAACTGCGGCTGAAAAGTGCAAATCAATTCCGGATGTCATGAAGAATTTTAAGTTTACCATCAGCGGCAATACTTACGAGGTTGAAATCAAGGAGTTTGAAAAAAATGTTGCAACCATCGAAGTGAACGGAACACAGTATGCCGTCGAGTTGCACCAGGAAGTGGCAAAATCCAAAACTCCTACCCTTGTCAGGGCTGAAATTCCCCAAACCGGTGCGGGCAGAATACATAAAGCCGAAAAGGGTTCGGCCATTCCTGTTTTCGCTCCGCTTCCGGGAACTATCATCGGGATTTTTGTGAAACCCGGTGATTTGATAAAAAAAGGACAGGACATAATTGTTATGGAAGCCATGAAGATGGAAAACAAGATCCAGTCGGAAAAAGACGGAGTTGTTGAAAGTATAAAAGTATCTGTGGGGTCGAATGTATTGCAGGGGGATGTGTTATTGGAACTGGTTTAATCTCAACTGATGAAGAGGCTGCTAACCGTTTTTGGCATAATTATCTTTCTTGCGATCGCGGGAGCAATCATTAACAGGTACAACGAAAGCCCGGAGAACAATGTAAAAACCAGAACAGGCCTTCTCCAGGGAGAAATGCCTTCCTCATTGACGGCCGCAGGGTTTTACTCTTCTCAGATACCCGCCATTGAAGGCCTCAGAACCTTCTTTAATTTCTCGGGCTTCAGGAATATTACCCTGGCCAATGTTTTTATGATAATTATCGGACTGGTATTTATTTTCCTTGCAATAAGGTTTGAATACGAGCCGCTTCTTCTTGTGCCGATCGGAACCGGCATTATTATAGGGAATATGCCCTTTGTAAGGGATGCCGGGCTGGAGCTGGGAGTATATGAAGATGGGAGTGTCCTGAATTACCTCTATTTCGGGGTGGTGGAAGGACTATATCCTCCTCTTATATTTCTCGGGATCGGAGCTATGACCGATTTTTCATCACTGATCTCCAATCCAAGGCTCATGTTGCTGGGGGCTGCTGCCCAGGTAGGGATATTCCTGACTTTCCTGGGTGCACTTTCGCTGGGCTTTTTGCTCCCGGAAGCGGGGGCTATCGGTATTATTGGCGGTGCCGATGGTCCCACGGCAATTTTTCTCTCTTCGAAACTTGCCGACGGTATCCTGGTATTTGAAGGGGTCACCGTAAGAAATCTTATAGGCCCGATCGCCATCGCTGCCTATTCATATATGGCACTGGTTCCTGTTATTCAGCCCCCTATCATGCGCCTGCTGACAAACGCACGAGAAAGACGGATCAGGATGAAGCCTCCCAGAGCGGTCTCAAAAAATGAAAAGATTCTTTTTCCCATTATCGGTCTTATCCTCACTGCACTTATATCTCCGAGCTCAATGCCTTTGCTCGGGATGCTCTTTTTCGGTAACCTGCTAAAGGAATCGACTGTTACAAGGAGGCTCGCCGAAACCGCGAGAGGAAGTCTGATAGATATAATAACCATTGTTCTCGGACTTACCGTGGGGGCTTCAACCCAGGCCGATGTTTTTCTCACACCCACATCGATACTGATATTCGGACTGGGAGCATTGTCTTTTATGATTGCCACTGCCGGGGGACTGGCATTTGCAAAGATAATGAACCTTTTTCTGGATGACCGGGATAAGATAAATCCCCTGATCGGAGCAGCCGGTGTATCTGCCGTTCCTGACAGCGCAAGGGTAGTTCAGCATGAAGGGCTTCGTTATGACCCTACCAACCACCTTCTGATGCATGCCATGGCTCCGAATGTTTCGGGCGTAATAGGTTCGGCAGTTGCTGCCGGTATTTTGCTGAGTTTTTTGCTGTAGCCACGGTCCCCGTCAGAAAGCCCCTGCCACATGTTCTGCGATCCGTTTTCCCTGCCTGATGCGGTCGGCCATTCCTATTCCTTCATGGATATTGCCGGCAAGCAGCAATCCCCTGTATCCTGAATGCAGCCTGGCTATTGTCTCGAGCCTTTCCTGTGTGTTTTTCCCGTATTGGGGTATTGCCCTTTTGTACCTGAAAATTTTCAGAATGTCGGGACGGCACTCGCTCAGGCAAAGCATTTCGGCTGTTTCTCCCAGGGCCATGTCCGTGAGCTGATCGTCGGTCAGCGACCATATCTCAGGGCGCCTGTATCCGCCAAGGAACACCGACAGCAGGGCCCCGCCTTCCGGCGCCCTGTTTTTCAGGAATGAGGATGGGAACAGGATTCCCAGTATATCCCTTTTTTCCCGCGAAGGAACCAGTCCCCCGAACGCATTGAGATCCATGCCCTTCCATTGTCTGAACCCCATAACGACCTGGACAACCATTGCATATTCAAGACTTTTGAGCAACGACACCTCCCGGCTGTCGATGAAAGGAAGAAGGTCGCCGTATTCATGGGGGTTCACGGTAGGTATTACGAATTCCGATTTAAACGCTATTTCCAGGCCCTCTTTCTTTCCGTGCAGCATATAGCCGCTGTTGAAGGGAGTAGCTGCCAGATCGGCAATCCCTGTAAATATCTTCCCGGTCCCGGTTTTCGACTCAAGGGCCCTGACAAGATTCGCGAGTCCGCCGTCGACGGAAAATACCTCCCTGGTTGCCCGTTTTTCGCCCGCATCCTTTTTTTTAAGCATTTTCCCCACTGCGCCCATTATGAAACTTCCGTAATCCTGCTCAAGGGCATAGAGCTTCGGGAGGGCATACCTGGGAACAAGATAGGCGGGGTCTCCTGCATATATTCCTGAAATAAAGGGATCTACTGCATAATCCAGAAAACTCTGACCCAGCCTGCGCTTCACCATGCTCTCCAGGCTTTCGAACGGGTCTCTGCCTTTTTTCCTGAAGGGTTCAAGGAGCAGCCGGAATTTATCGGAAGTGCTGAAAAGAGGTGTCTTAATTGCCTCTGTCAGTCCCCCGGGCAGGGGATGCCACCGGCCGTCTTTCCAGATGAGCCTTTTTTTTGCCCTCTCATCGGCCGGTTCCATCCGGCAAAGGCCATTAAGCTCGTCAAACAGCTCGGATACCTCGGGATGTGCGACAATGCCGGTATTCGGGCCGGTTTCATAAATGAATTCCTCTTCCTGCACGGTCCCAATCACTCCGCCCGTTTTGCTGGCTTTTTCGATAATGATAGTGTCGATGCCCTTTTTCCCGAGCCAGAAGGCGGTCACCAGTCCGGTCAGCCCGCTGCCGATAATGGCGACATCGGCTTTATACGGTGCGGTGTCAGGCATCCTTTTTGTTTTGTGTTCTTTTCGGAAACCAACCTTTGCTGACCCTTTCTTCCTGCTCGATTATCTCGTGGATTCCCCACAGAAACGTAAAACCGAAAATGCTCAGTATTGAAGAGAATATGACCGATTCGACAAACAGGGCGGATGCCACCGATATAATCCCTACGGCAAGGAATGCCATCCATAGCTTTTTGGTAAAGTAATATTCTCCCTTGATACAGGCCATCCTGCCGATCCACATTATCGCCATAAGCGATGCTCCTACCAGAATGCCGTCGAAATTGATCCCTTCGCTTACAAACATAAAGACTGAGTTAACCCGGGTAAAACATTCGTATTGTAATCCGTTTCATGGCAGGCTCCTGCCGCACCTTCTGGCTGGTGCCCGTGGCGAACCGGTTCCGGCGATCTGCCGCCGAACCGTCCTCCCTGCCGCCCGTTCAGTAGTCCCTGTCAGGATTTCTCCGTGCCTGGCCCTTGAGAACCCTCTCATGCTGCATAAAAATTTCCCCTGTGCTCCAGAAAAAGGCGAATCCCAGGCAGCCTGATATAATGGAATAATACTGGGTCAGAAAAAGGGACAGAACGGTAAAGAACAGGGCGGGCACAAAAAGAAGCCACCAGTATCTTTTCCCGTACCGGTATTCCAGCCTGATAACCAGCGGATGGAACAGGCCTATTATGAAAAAGGCGGCCAGGCCAATCAAAACTCCCTGGTAATTAAGCATGGAAACTGTTTTTAATTATTTCCCAAATATAAGTATTATAAGTATATTTATGCTGAATTAGAGACATTCGGTTTAATCAAAAGACTGCCTTATGAGAAAATACAGGTGTACTGTTTGCGGCTATTTGTATGACCCTGATACCGGCGATATATCGGGCGGCATAGCATCGGGAACATCATTCGACGACCTGCCCGAAAACTGGACCTGCCCGGTTTGCGGCGCGGACGTTGCGGAGTTCCGTCCGACGGAATGACGGCGGGGCCTTCAGGCCTGCTCGGGAATTTCCTCAAGTACCTTTGTGAGCAGATCCCAGAACTTTTGTACAGAGGCAATATGCAACCTCTCATCTGGTGAATGGGCTCCCCTGATCGTGGGTCCGAAAGAGATCATTTCCAGTCCCCTGTGCTTTTCCAGGAAGAGCCCGCATTCAAGGCCTGCATGTATGGTGCGGACCAGGGGTTTCTTTTCAAAAAGTCTTTCATAGGCCGACTCACATATTTTCAGCAGCCGCGAATCCCAGTCCGGTTCCCAGCCGGGATACCCGTCAGTTTTTCTGACCCTTGCCCTCGCCATGCGGAAAACGCTTTCCACCATGGCCGAAATATCATCTTTGGCAGAATCTGAGGAAGAACGCTGGCTGGTTGTTATGACGACCGAGTCGTTCCCGGTTTTCACAGTAGCCAGGTTGGTAGAGGATTCCACCAGGTTGCTGATGCGCCTGCTCCATGCCAGCACTCCGTTCGGACATGCGTACAGGGAATAAATAAGATCGAGCTTCGAAAGTTCATCAATTGCGCAAAGGGGCAGATCGGACGGGCTCATCCTTATATGGAAGTCCGGATCGGTGAGCTCCAGTTCCCTGGAAAGGTCGCCGGAAAAAGATTCCAGGAAATTTTCCAGTCCGGCGATGTCATCGTTATGCACCGCAAACAGTGCTTCCGCTTCCCTTGGTATGGCATTGCGTAGATTCCCTCCCCTTATCAGGACCAGTTTCATGTCAAAGCGGTTGTTGACATTCCACAGGAAACGGTTAAGTATTTTGATTGAGTTTCCATGGCCCCTGTGAATATCGTCACCCGAATGTCCTCCTTTGAGCCCTCCTGCCATAACCCTGAACCCCCGGTGGGAGGAGGGGATATCTTCGCTCTCGAACTCCAGGGTGGCCAGGGTGTCGATGCCGCCGGCGCATCCTATGAACAGCTCGCCTTCGTCTTCAGAGTCAAGGTTGATCAGGATATCGCCTTCAAAAAAACCCGGTTCCAGGGCAAAGGCTCCTGTCAGACCGGTTTCCTCGTCGACCGTGAACAGACATTCGATTCTGCCGTGCTTCAGGCTGTCCGAAGCCAGCACGGCCAGCTGGGCGGCCATGCCTATGCCGTCATCGGCGCCCAGGGTGGTTCCCCTGGCCTTTACCCATTCTCCGTCAATATATGGAATAATCGGATCGGTATCAAAATTATGGCTGGTGCCTGAATTCTTTTCACAGACCATATCCATATGGCTTTGCAAAACAACGGTTTTTTTGTTCCCGAATCCCTTTGCAGGCGGTTTAATGATAAGCACATTGCCCGCCGCATCCTTTTTCCAGGCCAGATTGTGTTTTTTTGCAAACGAAACAAGGTAGGCTATGATTTTATCTTCTTTTTTTGACGGCCTTGGTATTCCGCATATCTCTTCGAAATACTGCCAGACCGGGGCAGGCTGGAGGTTTTTAAAGGTATTCATATTATTTTGTCAGTCGAAGGCTGGTTCGGGTTCATTGATATATTAAATTAAGTAAGGTTTGCAGATAATCAGCTGTAATGCACATACCTGCAATTCCCGGTATGGATTTGATCGCAAACATCAAAAACGCCGCAAAATAGTTGATTTTTGAAACAATCCAACTACTTTCCGGTTAATTATGGGTCAGTCGCACATTTTTTGATAAACAACCCGTTGCCGGCAGCGTATGATCATTTTCGATCCGGCAATCCGGCCGGCCTGAGACACAGCTGCTTTTTTTATCCGGGTGCTTTTTGGTAATTTTATGCCGGCCTCAGCCGTCGGATGGCTGCCGGCCCTAATGCCTTATTTCAATGATAAAGGGAGTGTCGATAAAGCTGAACCTTGTTATCCTTTTGATTGTTGGCGGACTCTTGTCCGGATACTCTTCATGTCCGGCCCGCGATCACATCCCGGCACTGAAGTCATTACAGGATTCCTCGCTGACCGTTCTGGTTAACAACAATAGGATGCTCCCCCTGAAGGAGCTTGAAAGAGGCAGCTTTGTCTATCTGGGGATTGGCCCGACCGGTGCCTTCGCATCGAGACTGGGAGATTATCTTGAAATGCCTTCTATATCGCCCGGCAGCATCACGGCAGCCTCGCTTGCACGGGTGCTTCCCGAGCTTAAGGGTTATGACCGGGTCATAGCGGGCATTTCTGCTGCTGCCCTGCCACAGGATGATGAATTCCGGGAGGTGATGCAGGAGCTGATCCGTATCCTTGAATCCAGGGAATCGGTGGTCGTGTTTTTCGGGACCCCGCTGCAGCCTGAAAACCTGGAAGGGCTGGAGCGGGTCGATGCGCTGCTTGTTGCCGGTGGGAGCGAAGACCGGGATCAGGACCTTGCGGCACAGGCAATTTTTGGCGCAATAGGCGCTTCAGGCAGGCTTACCTGCAGTATCGGCGATGTTTTTCCGGCCGGATGGGGCATCTCCACTGACGGAGGGCTCAGGCTTCGGTATACGCTTCCCGGGGAAGCCGGTTACGGCGGCGGGAGATTAGCCGCAGAAATCGATTCCATTGTGAATGCCGGTCTGGCTGCGGGCGCATTTCCCGGCTGCAGGGTGCTGGTTGCCCTGGGCGGGGAGGTGATAGTCGATGCGGCATACGGCTACCACACATTCGCAGGCAGGGTTGCAGTCGAGCGAAACGATCTGTATGACCTGGCATCGGTGACAAAGATCAGCGGCCCCCTTCCCTTGTATATGAGACTCGTCGATGAAGGGCGGCTGGACATTGACCGCCCTCTGAGCGATTACTGGGATGGCTGGCAAAGCCGTCTTTTCAGGCGGTCAAACAAGGAAGGGCTCATTTTGCGCGATATTCTGGCCCACCAGGCGGGTATCTTACCCTATATAAATTTCTGGGCCGAAACCATAAGGGGGGACAATTATATCAGGCGCTGGTACAGGCACCAGAATTCCGGAAGCCATTCCCTCATGCTCGGCGGCCATTTGTATCTCAGGGACAGTTTTCGCGAAAGGGTTTACAGGTCAATAAGGAGAAGCGAGCTGCTCCCTCACGGGGAATACAGGTATTCCTGCCTGCCCTTCATTATTTCGCCCGAGGTGATAGCCGCCGTTGACGGAAGGGAGTATACCAGGGCGCTCTACGAGGATTTTTACCGGCCTCTTGGCGCCGTTTCGCTCAGGTACAACCCCCTCGATCATTTTCCGTCATACCGTATCGTGCCTACGGAATATGACAATAATTTCAGACGGCAGCTTGTACACGGCTATGTTCACGATGAGGCGGCCGCGGTTCTGGGGGGCGTAAGCGGGAACGCGGGTCTTTTTTCCACGGCAGGCGACCTTGCCAAACTTATGCAGATGTACCTGAACGGGGGAGAATACGGGGGGAGAAGATACCTTTCGGAGGAAGTCCTTCGTGAATTCACCAGGGTGCAGTTTCCCGAAAACGATAACCGGAGGGGGCTGGGTTTTGACAAGCCGTTGCCGTCCAATCACAGGCTTCCCCCGGAAAGGGCCTACCCATGTCACGGAGCCTCCGCCTCGAGTTTCGGTCACGGCGGCTTTACCGGCACCTTTGTCTGGATGGATCCCCGGCATGATCTCCTTTATATATTCCTGTCCAACAGGGTTCATCCCACCAGGGCGAATAATCTTGTTAGCAGCATGAACATCCGGACCGGCATACTGCAGGTGGTGTACGATTCCATTACCAGGAGAGAAAATGATTGCCTGTCAGGCAAGTGACGTGACTGCCCTGATGAAGTAGAATGTCATTGCCAGTGAGGCGCCCAGTTTGAGCCCCGTTCCCATCAGAAATCCTGCAAAAGCGGCCAGCCCGGCAACAAAGGCCTCCCCGGGCTTCCGGCCGTTCAAAAACTCCCCTGCAATGGCGCCCGCTACAGGCCCTATTATCAGTCCCGCCGGAGAGAGGGTGAGAATACCGGCCAGCAGCCCGATTGCCGCGCCCCATACACCATACCTGGATCCTCCGGACTTGCCGGCAGTCCACACGGGCAAAAGCAAATCGGCGACAGTCACCGCAACGGCTATTGCTGCCATAAGCGCCAGGAAGCCGGCCGTGAATCCGGCAAAACGGGTGAAATGCACTGTCAGCAGGGCAAGGAAGCTCAGCGGCGGCCCGGGTATAAATGGCAGAAAACAGCCGGCAATGCCTGTAAGAAGCAGTATGACCGAAAGAAGCAGCAAAACAAAATCCATAGCATAGCTGTTTGGCGGATCACGAGAGCAAGCTGACCGCCTGGTAAACCAAAAATGACATTATCCAGGCAACGCCCGTGGTATAGATAACGGTGAATGCAGCCCATTTCCAGTGACCGGACTCGTTTTTCACGGCTGTGATCACTGCCAGGCATGGGAAGTAAAGGAGAATGAATACCAGGAAAGATAATGCCGAAGCGGTGGTGAATACCTTCGTGCCGTCCGGGTAGGTTTGCTGCTGGAGTTTTTCTCCCAGCGTTTCGGTCGGCATACCGGCTTCGGGGCTGCCATGGTAAAGCACGCCCATGGTGCTTACCACTATTTCCTTTGCGGCCACTCCGGAAAGCAGCGCCACGCCCATTTTCCAGTCAAACCCAAGGGGACGGATTGCCGGCTCGATGAATGTGCCGATACGCCCAATATACGAATTTTGTTTGACTTCGGCTCCGTTGGCGGCCGGAATGTTTTGCGGGGGATTGCCAAAATCTTTAAGTTCTGCCGTAAGGACAAGGTTGTCTTCCTGGGCCCGGGTATCCCGGGGGAAATAACCAAGGGCCCATACTATTATGGATGCCATCAGTATAATGCCCCCCATTTTTTTAATATACAGTGATCCCTTGTGCCACATATGCCGCGATGTGGTTTTCAGGGTCGGGACCCGGTAGGGGGGGAGCTCCATGACAAAGGGAACGTCTTCCGAGCGAAAAAGGGTGTTTTTCAGGATCAGCGCCATAACAATTGCCATCAGGATGCCGAGCAGATAGATTCCGAAAAGCACTATCCCGGGGCGATGAGGAAAAAATGCCCCGATTATCAAAACGTACACCGGCAAGCGGGCGCTGCACGACATAAACGGATTGATCAGCATGGTCATCAGCCGGTTGTTGCGGTTTTCTATGGTCCTGGTAGCCATTATCGCGGGCACGTTGCATCCGAAACCCATGATCAGCGGAATAAACGATTTGCCATGAAGCCCGATCCTGTGCATCAGCTTGTCCATGATAAAAGCGGCCCTGGCCATATACCCGGTATCTTCCATCAGGGAAATAAAGAAAAAAAGGATAAGGATATTGGGCAAAAATACAATTACTCCTCCGACTCCGCCTATTATGCCGTTGATGAGCAGATCTTTCAGGCTGCCTTCGGCCATGCGGGCATCCAGGAATCCGCCTGCTGCCGCAACCAGCTGTTCGATCCATTCCATGGGATAGCTGCCAAGTGTAAAGGTTGCCTGGAACATTACGAATATGAACAGCAGGAAAACCGGAAAGCCCAGGAACTGGTGGGTGAGTACGTTATCGATCTGTGTCGATTTCCCGTGCCGGGCATTTTTGCCACGTGTCATGGTTTCCCTGAGCGCACCCGATATAAAGCCGTATTTCGCGTCGGTAACCAGCGTCTCACTGTCCTCTTTCATGGCCGTTTCCAGCCTGCTGACTTCCTGTTCGGCAGAACGGGATATTTCTGCGGCATTCGGGAGCAAGGATATTTTGCTTATGGCATCGGTATCTTTCTCCAGAAGTTTCAGCGCAAGGAACCTTGATGATATCTGGTCTGTGAGAAACAGGTTATCCCTGTGTTTTATCCTTTCCTGGATCCGCTTCAGAGACTTTTCGATCTCCCCGCCGTAGTTTATGTGAACATGCCGTATGTCCCGGTCATTGTCCTCATATACATCGATCACCTTCTGAAAGAGATCCTTTATCCCGATATTTTTTGATCCGATGGTCGGGCTCACCGGAATGCCGGTCATCAGCGCAAGGGAATCATGATCGAGGTTGTCTCCTGATTCAAGCAGCTCATCATACATATTCAGGGCCATCACGACCTTTATATCCATATCAATGAGCTGGGTGGTAAGATAAAGGTTGCGCTCGAGGTTTGAAGCATCCACAACATTTATAACCACATCGGGCACTTCCCTGGTTATGTGGTTTCTTACAAACAATTCTTCGGGCGTATAGGCTGTCAGGGAATAGGTCCCGGGAAGATCCACAATATGAAACTTGTAACCTTTCATAGAGAATTTCCCGTATTTGGCGTCGATAGTGACCCCTCCGTAATTGCCCACTCTTTCTTTCGACCTTGTGGCAAAATTGAAAAGAGTCGTTTTCCCCGAATTCGGGTTGCCAACCATGGCAACATTTATGACCCTGCCCTTTTTTTCTGCCCGTTTCTTCAGCAATTCAGATGGTATTACGCCGCTGAATTTTTCTATCTCCTCTTTCCCCGCTTCACCTGGTGTTATTACCTGGATCAGGTCAGCCTCACTTCTTCGCAGGGATATCTCGTATCCCATCAGGCTGTATTCTATCGGGTCTTTCAGGGGCGCATTCTTGATAACCTTTACAGTTTTCCCCTTAACGAATCCCATCTCTGTGATCCTCTTCCGGAAAGCGCCGCGTCCTTTGACCTTGGTTATTATTCCGCTTTGGTTGTTGTATAGATCTGCAAGGGTCATTCTCTGAAACCGGTTGTGGTGCCCGTCATGTATGCCGGCCCGCAATAGTCCGGCACAGACATAACGATAAGGAAATTCTTATATTACGGGTTGCAAACATACTTTATAAAAACAACTGATCAAATACCAATATCAGGGTATTTTTATTACCCGTGACATGGAAAAAAAAGCATAATTGCAAAAAAACTAACTTTGCTGAAAATGTTTGTGAGTTAAATCCGTTTTTAAGGCTGATAATGAACTCGATTATGGATGATGAAAGCATATATGAGCGCATTCAGGATATTTTCGGCCATTTTCCGGAAAATTTGAATATACTTGAAGAACAGATCGATGTAGGGCTGCAGACTGAATATTTTGAGTTTTCCAGAAATTTCAGGGAAAACAATCGTCCTGATGCTGTCCCGGCTATCACAGGCAGCTTAAATGACAAAGGCACCTCAATCCAAAGCAAGAAGGAGCTGCTTGTGCAGCTGGCCACCATTGAGGAAGTCGAAGCATATCGTGCAATAGAAAGCTACCTGAAAAATCCCGATGCGGAGCTCAGGAACTGGGCCATACTGGCTTTCCAGGAAAGCAGGATGCTGCTTCAAAGCAAGTTTCTGGATGAAAACCAGGTTTTCATATCGACCGGCCTGGGGGGGAAAGGATCAAAGCTGCGGTATTTTGTGGTTCTAGTTAGCAGTTTCGGCACTTCGTTCACCGGCTTCCAGCAGAAACTGGTAAGGGCCGAGTTTGAATTCAGCCTGAAAAGATTTGATGCCGAGCTTGAAACAACCGAATTCATCGAAAATTTCTGTTCATTAATGGTAATGGTCCCGATAAATGTGCCCATACGCAATGTTTTCAAATCGGCTATCGCCGAATGCAACCAGTACGGCGGTTTTATCAGGCCGGACTTTATCGTCACCAACGTAAAAAAACTCAGTACCCCGGAAATAAGGGAATTCATCAGCAAGCAGAGAGGAAAGGGGGAAAATCCTGATAAGGATTAATTGTGCGTCCGTTTGTCGTTTTCTGTAATAATCAGACCTGTTTCAGCGTTAATTATGCATTAAACCCATTAGCACACTCTTCATTTATGTCGGATTAATAAAACCTACCAGGAAATGATAATTGAAAAGCTGATTATCGGTGCTGTTGCCGGTAATATGATCGGGATCTGCAATAACGACAAACAGATACAATCCGCCAATACCCCACTTTTTAGCGACAAGCTTAATTTTACATCCGACACCGTTTTCACCGTAGCAGTGATGGATGCCCTGCTCAATGGCAGGGAATATACCGAAACTCTCCAGACATACGGCCGGAGGTATCCCGATATGAGATACGGTATGGCATTGCTGAGGTGGCTAAAGCAGGACCATCCCCAGCCCTATCACAGCTGGAACAATGGCGCGGCCCTACGGATATCACCTGTTGGCCATGCCTGCAGGACACTGTCCGAGACGCTTGATGAAGCCCGCAGATGCGCAGAAGTCAGCCATAATCACCCGGATGGGATAAAAGGAGCACAGGCTGCAGCCTCCTGCGTTTTCCTGGCAAAAAACGGCCGCAGCAGGGAGGAAATCAGAAGTTATGTTGAATCGGCCTTCGGGTACGACCTTCACAGGAAAATCGAAGATATAAGACCGCGGTACCATTATGACCAGTCATGCGAAAGCTCGGTGCCGGAAGCGGTCATTGCATTTCTTGACAGCACCGGTTATGAAGATTCTTTGAGGCTTGCCATTTCACTGGGCAACAGCAACGGCAGTCTTGCCTGTATCACGGGTGCGATTTCCCATGCGTATTACAAGGAAATCCCCCATCATATAGCCGTACCGGTCATCAGCCGGTTGTCACCCGAAATAATTGAAATAATAGAAAAGTTCAGCAACACCTATCCACTGAGTCTTTTTCATTGATGGGGAGCCTGCACTGTCCGGACCGGCATCCGGCTACTCCTCCAGATCATCAAAGCTGACATTGGTGAAGCTTTCTGTCAGGGCCTTGTCCTTCTCTTCCCCGTCGTTTCGCGCGTCGGGAACAACGGGAGGCTGTTCATTTGTGATGAAGGATACAACCTCGGTCAGCCCGTTGGTGAATTTTTCAAAATCTTCCTTGTAGAGGAATACCTTGTGTTTTTCGAAATACTGCTTTCCCTCCTTGTTAAACCGTTTTTTGCTCTCGGTAATGGTCAGGTAATAATCATTATTCCTTGTCGCCTTTACATCAAAAAAGTAAGTTCTTTTTCCGGCTCTTACCGTTTGAGAAAAAATTTCCTGCCTGCCACCGTTCTCTTCATCGGTTTTTTTTTCATTCTCTTCCATCTTGCTGGTTTTTGTATTAATACTCAGATGACTTTGATCTGCCGGACTGCCGGCCCCTTTAAAACGATCATTATTTGCCGTAAAATGGCGTAATTACGGAATCAATAATTTAACAAATAAAATAATTTTGTCAGCCAAACACAAATTTGCACCCGATATTCGTTAATTTTATTTTAGAAATTACATATTTCTTTCTTTAAAAAGTATTTACTTTGTACTTCTCTGATTTTCCATGGAAGCTCTTTAAAAAAGATGATAAGCAGGAGGTTATTAAGGATCAAGGTTTTGCAGGCAGCTTATGCACATTTCAAGTCCGGAAGCGGTTCCCTGGATAAGTCTGAGAAAGAGCTTTTCTTCAGCATAGGAAAAACCTACGAGCTATATCTTTCAATTTACCTGTTGATTGTCGATCTGGCACGATATGCCCGCAGAAGAATCGACCTTGCCCGCTCGAAGCTTTCTCCGACATGGGAGGATCTTAATCCCAATACCCGGTTTGCCGATAACCGGCTGGTAATCCATCTTGAAAATCACCAGCTGCTGAATTCTCTCCTGAATAAGCACCGGATTTCATGGGCAGCCAATCCCGAGCTGATAAGGGAGCTTTACAATCAGCTGACCGGAAGCGAATTTTATCAGTCCTATATGACTGAGGAGGAGAGTTCCTGGAAATCGGACAGGAAATTCGTTCTCCGGCTTCTTCATGAAACTATTCTGCTTTCTGGTCCGGTCGATGCGGTTCTAGAGGAGAGAAGCATTTTCTGGAACGATGATCTTGAATTTGCGGTGCAAATGGTGGAAAAGAGCCTGAAGAAGTACGAGGGGGACAATTCGCCCCCCGTGCCGGTTTTCCCCTTGTTCAAGGATGATGACGACAGGGTCTTTGCAAAAAATCTTTTCCGGAACATAATCATGAATCACGAAGAATATGAACAATTCATAGATCATCATACCCGTAACTGGGATGTGGAAAGGATCGCCTTTATGGATATCCTTATTATGGAGCTTGCAATAGCCGAGATACTGGGAAACGAATCCATACCCACCAGAGTTTCCTTCAACGAGTACATTGAGATCGCTAAATATTACAGCACCCAGAAAAGCAGCAATTTCATCAATGGCATACTGGACAAGATCATACAGCAATTAAGGGAGCAAAACAGGATCGTTAAGCGGGGCAGGGGACTTATCGGCGAATAGGAATCCCCGGCAGCCCCTGCCTGTGCTTGGTCGTATGATAAATTTAAGCTTATTTTACAAAAAAAACCTATAATGCAGACTTTATGGCAGCCGTGATCAGAATGCTGTTTGCCGCGGTCCTGGTCTTTTCCGGATCGGCCTCGTGCGGCAGAAGTGCCGGGGAGACTTATGCTGACGATATTTCGGGTACGGAAAGGTCGCAGGGGAAGGCAAAGATTGAATTCCGTGAGGTCAGATATGATTTTGGAACGGTCAGTCACGGAGAGAAATTATCATATACTTTTATATACAAAAATACCGGCGATGCCCCGCTGTTGATTCATTCGGCCAGGGCCGATTGCGGGTGCACAGTTCCCGAATACACTGACAGGCCGCTTGAACCAGGCAAAGAAGGGCAGATAAGGGTAGTCTTTGACACCCGGGGCTTCAGGGGGAATCAGACCAAGACGGTACAGCTGGCCACTAATGCAGATAATCCCCTTGTTACCCTTGCTTTGCGTGCAGTAATTGAATATTGATCTACAAATTCTTAATAAACCCAACAAAATGACAACTTTTAATCTGGCATTAATAATGCTGTTTGGTCCAACCCCTGAAGGACAAAATCCTTTCATCTCGTTCCTGCCGCTGTTGCTTATCATTCTTGTATTTTACTTTTTTATGATCCGGCCGCAGATGAATAAACAGAAGGAGCTCAGGAACTTCAGGGAATCCCTTAAGAAGGGTGACAAAATCGTTACTACCGGAGGTATTTATGGCAGGATCAATGACATTTCAGGCCAGGTGGTAACCGTTGATGTCGGCAACAATATGCACATCAAGGTCGATAAGAATGCCGTGCTCAGAGACCCGACTGATATGGCTGCGCAGCGGTAAAACAGTGATTTGAAAAACATATTCGTATTTGAAGAAGAACTTCAAAATATTCCCGGCTTTCAAGTCCAGGCTCACCGGAATGAGGGTTGACCGAAAGGTCCTCGTATTTCTTTTCTTCCTGGCCGTGTCGGCGATTATCTGGTTCCTCAATGCTCTTGGAAGGGAATATACTACCCAGCTCAGCTATCCCGTCCGGTATACCAATTATCCCGATAATATGGTGTTGGCGGGTGAACTTCCGTCCAGCCTGGAACTCACGGTCAACGCCTACGGGTATACCATTCTAAGACATTATGTCGGACGCAGGATGCTGCCCATAGTGTTCGACGTAAACTCATTTTCGCTCAACAGGATGCCTGAAACCGATACCCGGAATTTCTATGTCCTGAGCTCGGTGGCGGCAGGCAGGATCGCCGGACAGCTTGGCTCGGAAATAGAGATCCTGGATATAAGGCCCGACACTCTCGTTTTCCGGTTTACCAATATGATCACAGACCGCCTGCCTGTCAAACCCGTCCTGGAACTTCAGTTCGAACAACAGTTCATGGTCAGGGGAGATATTGTAGTCGAACCGGATTCGGTGTCCGTTTCAGGTCCGGCCACAATTGTAGATACCATGACATTTGTGCCCACACTGGCCCTGCGTAAATCAGGAGTCAACAAGCCGGTGAATGAAATGGTAAGGCTGCAGGAGCAGGGCAGGGTCAACCTGTCGGAAAACCGGGTCAGGGTAAGTGTTCCCGTTGAACAGTTCACCGAATCAAGCATGAGGATTCCCATTGAAATCATGAATCTGCCAGACACACTGATAATGAAGACATTTCCTTCGGTAGTTTCGGTCTCGTATCATGTGGCCCTGTCCGATTTCGAAAGGGTAAATGCCCAGCACTTCCGGGCTGTTGTCGATTATGAGAATGTTCCTGCAGCCGGCGGGCGACTTGCGGTTGAGCTTGCAAACCAGCCCGCATTCGTAAGGAATGTGCGTTTCTCTCCGCATCATGTGGATTATATTATTGAAAAATAGGAATGCTTAAAATAGGCTTGACAGGAGGGATTGGTGCGGGAAAATCAGTGATAAGCAGGATTTTTTCCATTCTTGGTGCCCCGGTCTACAATGCCGATGCAGAGGCAAAAAAACTGATGAGCAGCGATGCTGCCCTTTTGTTGAAGCTCCGTGAGGCATTCGGACCGAAAGCAATTGGCGAAAATGGTCCCGACCGCAAGGCGCTGGCCCGGATAATCTTTAACGATCCGGATGCCATGAAGCTTGTAAATTCGCTTGTTCATCCCGCAGTTGCCCGGGATTTTGAACTGTGGCTCGAGGATCACGGGAATGCTCCCTATGTCATCAAGGAGGCTGCCATAATATTTGAGACCGGATCGCAACGGCATCTTGATATGGTCATACTTATAACCGCCCCCGAGGAAATGCGGGTGAAGCGGGTGATGAAGCGCGACGGAGCAACCGTTTCCAGTGTGCGGAAAAGAATGGAAAACCAATGGCCCGATGAAAAAAAAATACCCCTTGCAGGACTGGTGCTCAATAACGACAGTACCAGTCCCCTGCTGCCGGCCATTCTTGAGCTGCATTCTGCTTTCAGCAAGGGAAGCCTGCCCGCCGGGCAAAAACGTTAATTAATAAA
>SKQJ01000445.1 GCA_007119075.1 Bacteroidales bacterium
GGCGCCGCCGCAGTTCTTTCATCCTGTTCCAGGAAACCCGAATATTCCGCACCTGTTTTTCCTGACCGGGCACCGGATGGCCCGATATTGAAGGCTGGTCTTGTCGGCTGCGGTAGCCGGGGAACAGGGGCGGCGAGCAATTTTCTGAATGCGGGTCCGAATCTTCAGATAACTGCCCTTGGGGACGTCTTCGGAAACAGAGTTGAAAATTGCAGGAAGGAGCTGAAAGAGCTGCATGGCGTGGAAGTGGCTGACGAAAACTGTTTCACCGGGTTTGATTCCTATCAGAAGGTCATCGATTCGGGAATTGATATTGTCCTTTTATGCGAGCCTCCTCATTTCCGTCCGCGGAGTTTTGAATATGCCGTTCAGGCACGCAAGCATATTTTTGCCGAAAAACCCATAGCCGTAGATCCTGTCGGGGTGCGGTCGGTAATGGCATCGGGAAAAATGGCCGAATCGGCAGGCCTCTATGTTGCAGTCGGGACACAGAGAAGGCACCAGCGTGATTACGTGGCGACATATGAAAAGGTCAGGAACGGGGAAATAGGCGATATTATATCGGCAAACGCATACTGGAACCAGTCAAGGCTTTGGTTCACAAGAAGACAGGAAGGCTGGTGCGACATGGAGGCCATGGTAATCGACTGGTACAACTGGCACTGGCTATCGGGTGATCATATAGTCGAGCAACATATTCACAACATCGATGTGGCAAACTGGTTCACCGGCAAACACCCCGTTAAGGCTGTAGGCTTCGGCGGAAGGCATGCAAGGCCGACAGGCAATCAGTATGACTTTTTCAGCGTTGATTTTGCTTATGACGACGGAAAACATATGCACAGCATGTGCCGGCAGATCGACGGCTGCGCCAATAATGTTTCCGAGCTGATTTTCGGGACAAAGGGCTATACCAATGCCAGGAACCAGATATGGGACTATAAGGGGAATCTTATCTGGGAATACGAGTATCCGCTTGACGAAGCTGGTCAGCCGATGAACAGGGTTGCAATCAGTCCGTATGACCAGACACACATCAACCTTGTCACGGCAATCCGCACGAATGATTACATTAACGAAACCCAGAATATTTGCGAAGCAAACATGGTTGCGGTGATGGGCCGTGAATCAGCTTATACAGGCAGGGAAACTACCTGGGAGGAAATGATGAACTCCGGCATGAGACTGGGACCCACTGTTTACCAGATGGGGCCGGTTGATGTGCCTCTTGTTCCACCTGTTCCCGGTACGCCGAGCGCCTGACGAGTAAGAAAAACCTAAATAAGAAAGAATGGAAAGAAGAAGATTCATACAAAGCGCCGCTCTCGGCGGACTAACATTGACCGGTATATCCGGTGTCTCTGCTGCCCGGGCCGCATCCCGGGAAGCTAAAGCTTCAAACAAGGCAAGATTCAACCTGAAGTACGCCCCGACTTTTGGTGATTTCACCAATCACGCAGGCGAGGACCTTATTGACCAGATCAGGTTCATGCATGATCAGGGATTCAGGGCTATGTTCGATAACTGGCTGATGCGCAGGGAGCCTGCCATACAGGAAAGGATCGGAAACGAGCTGGCCCGCCTCGGCATGGAGCTTGGCCCTTTTATTGTCTATGGAGAGTTCAGGGAGCCTACCATGGTCAACCGCGATCCTGAAGCAATGGAAATAATTAAAGAGGCCATGTTGCAGGGACTTGAAGTACAAAAACGCACAAATGCAAAAACCGCCCTTATAGTCCCCGGCACATATGACGAAAGGCTGCACAGGGATTATCAGACTGCCAATTTTATCGATACTCTGCGCATGTGCTCTGATATCGTTGGAGCAAGCGGGCTGGTACTGGTTATAGAGCCTTTGAATAATCTGATAAATCATCCCGGGTTGTTTCTGACCACCATTCCGCAGGCCTATATGATATGCAAGGCAGTGGATCACCCGAGCTGCCGTCTTATCAACGATCTGTATCACCAGCAAATCACCGAGGGCAACCTGATACCCAACATAGACATGGCCTGGGATTATATTGCATCATTCCATGTCGGCGATCACCCCGGAAGAAATGAGCCCGGCACCGGGGAGATCAATTACAGGAATCTTTTCAGGCATATTTACAATAAGGGATATGACGGCGTCATTGGCATGGAGCACGGGCGAAGCATCCCGGGAATAGAGGGCGAAAAGGCGCTTATAGAAGCTTACCGCAAAGCGGATTCTTTTGACACATGAAGGATTAAACCTGACCGGTTATTTGATCAAACTACCAAAACTTAAAATAAGAAGTACCCTGACCTATCTAAAATTTAGTCTAACCTAAAACAGTAAAAACTATGAAAAAAAAGAAGTTCGGATGTAATCCACTTGAGGATACTAAGCCCGGCTTATTTATCCCGAAGCTACTGTATCTTTCATTGCTGTTTCTTCTGATTCCGGTGATTGCCTGGTCCCAGGAAGTGACGGGAACAGTCACCGATGCGCAGACCGATGAACCACTGCCCGGCGTGCATGTCATGATTGTCGGTACCACAACCGGGACCGTCACAGACATCGATGGCAATTATTCTATCACAGTTCCCGGTCTTGACCGGTCACTGCATTTTACCTTCGTTGGATACGAGGCCGCAGTCTTGCGCCTGGACGGACGAACCGAGGTTTCTGTTGAAATGGAGATGAGTGCTATAATGGGACAGGAAGTGATTGTGACCGGATACGGGACAGTGCGTCAGCGTGAGACGGTCAGCGGTTCAGTAAGTGCGGTATCCGGTGACAGGCTTGAGAGGGTGCCGACCGCGAACCTTTCTAATACGCTGGCCGGGAGGGTTTCCGGTTTGGCAGGCGTCAATTTTTCCGGTGAGCCCGGTTTTGATGGTTCCACTATCAGGATCCGCGGTAATGCCACCCTTGGCAACAATAATCCCCTTATCGTAATTGACGGGGTGCCTGCAAGGCAGGGTGGGCTTGAACGGTTAAATCCCCATGACATTGAAAACGTCAGTGTTCTTAAAGATGCCTCTGCAGCCATTTACGGGTCAAGGGCTGCCAATGGTGTTATCCTCATTACCACCAGGAGAGGCCGGTCCGGCGCCCCCCGGTTCCAGGCAAACGTATCACAGGGCTTTAACCGGCCAACCGTTACCCCGAATATGGCCAATGCGGCCACATACCTGACAATGGTCAATGAAATTGATATGTATGCAGGAAGAGAACCGAGAACTCCCGCTGCGGAAATAGAGAGATACCGGAACATTGCAGACCAGGATCCCTGGTTATATACCGATACCGACTGGTTTGCAGAAGGATTAAAACCTTTTTCCAATGAAACCGAGGCCTCGATGTCGATCAGCGGTGGTGCGGAGAATGTGCGTTACCGGGTGTCACTAAGGGGACTGACCGAGGATGCTTATTACACCAACAGTGCTACCAGGTATGATCAGTATGAATTCCGGACAAACCTGGATATAGATGTCAACAGAAACATTCAGGTCGGCGGAAATATAGCCGGACGGTATGAAGACCGCAATTTCCCGACCCAGTCGGCCGGAAACCAGTTCCGTATGCTGATGCGCGGATATCCTCACCGGCATGCCGTATGGCCCGACGGAAGACCGGGGCCTGACATAGAATATGGCACAAACCCCATTGTTTCTGCATCCCCCGCTACCGGACATCATAATATTGATGACTATTATGTACAGACCAACCTCTATACCACTATAAATATCCCTGCCATAGAGGGTTTGTCATTGAGGGGGCATGTTGCATATGACAGAAGATTTCAGGAAAATGAAGTATGGGCCACTCCCTGGACACTTTATACCTGGGGTGGCTACGTAGACGGTGAGCCCACACTGAACCCCGGCTCACGTGGTCCCGGCACTCCCAGGCTTACCGCTAACCGGAGCGGCTGGACCGATGTAACCATGAACCTTGTCGGCTCCTATCTGCGGTCATTCGACGACCATAATATTGCTTTTCTGATCGGAACCGAACGTGAAACCTGGAATGGCCAGAATATAGGCGCATACCGGGAAGGTTATATCACAGCCCAGTTTCCCCAGTTGAATCTTGGTGCCCAGGAAAACAGGAGAAACTGGGGCAATTCCTGGCATGGCGCAAGGCAGAATTATTTCAGCAGGATTAACTATGATTTCAATGGCACTTATCTCCTTGAGCTCGTGGCCCGTTTTGATGGCTCCTATATTTTTCCGGCGGGCGACCGGTACGGGTTCTTCCCGTCTGCTTCCATCGGCTGGAGATTGTCGAATGAGAACTGGTTCCAGGATGCCACCAGTGATATATTCAATAGTTTCATAGTGCGGACCTCATACGGACGAACCGGAAATGACCAGGTTTCTCCATACCAGTTCCTGGGCACTTACGGTTTCGGCAGCGGGTATATATTTAATTTTGGAAATATACAGCCGACTCTTTTTGAGGCCCGGATCCCGAATCCAAATATCACATGGGAGGTGGCCAACCAGTTCAATGCCGGATTGAATTTGGCCGTTTTGAACAACAGCATTTCCCTGGAAGTTGATTACTTCAATTACTTGCGAACAGGAATACTCTGGCGTCGCGATGCAGCCCTGCCTCATATGGCGGGATTCACCCTGCCCGATGAAAACATCGGAGAGGTGAAAAGCTACGGGGTTGAAAATACGCTGACCTACATGCAGGGAATTGGACAGAATTTTTTCCTGAATGCAAGGTTCATTGCCAGCTATGCCGAAAACGAGATCCTGTTCTTTGATGAACCTGACGGTATTCCCGAATGGCAGCGCAATGAAGGCAGGCCTATGAACACCGGCCTGTATTATAATGTTATCGGGGTATTCCAGTCCGAGGAGGAGATTGCCAACACCCCCAGCTGGCCCGGGGCGATGCCCGGCGACCTGATCTTTGAGGACAGGGACGGAGACGGTGTGATCACCGCAAATGACAGGTACAGGGAAACAAGGACAAATTTCCCGAAATGGACCTATGGACTGGAATTGTCAGGAACTTTGCGTCAATGGAGCTTTACTACTTTCTGGCAGGCCGCTACCGGAGCAGTGGTTTACCAGCTGACAGAATCCGGTGAGATAGGCAACTTTACACAGAGTTTTGCTGACAATCGCTGGACGCCCGATAATCCCTCAAACGAACATCCGAGGACATGGAACCGGTCTGACCAGTACTGGTCTGCAAATGGCAACACCTATTTTCTGAGGAGCACAGATTATATCCGTCTGAGAAGTGTAGATATTGCTTACACCCTTCCTGTTTCCCTCACACAGGGATTAGGCGTGGAACGGGTCCAGTTCAGTATCAGCGGATTTAACCTGCTTACTTTTACCGGACTGGAAGATCTGGATCCTGAAGCCGCCTCTGGTTCCGGTCAGTATTACCCGCAGAGAAGATCGATACGCGCCGGCCTTTCTCTTACTTTCTGATATTGATTTGGCGACTTGTACATTTAAAATAAAATTAGAATATTATGAAAATAAAAAAGTATATAAGTATTGCAACTGTTTTTATCATGCTGTTGTTTTTTGCCGCATGCGACACTTCAATACTTGATAAAGACCCTCTCGATCAGGCATCGGATGCTGCCGTCTGGCAGGATCCCGTATTGACTGAAGCATTCGTAAACGACATCTATTTTGGCCTTGCCCATGACATGAATGATATTATGCTGAGCAACCACACCGATGAAAGCGTCTATACCCATATCGGTGCGGCCGATGTGCCCCAGGGCAATATAACGCCCACAAACCTCTATAGCACTACATGGGGTTCGGCATGGTGGACAGGCCCTCCCGGCCGCTGGAATTTCCATTGGGGAAACATATGGTCAGTAATACGGTATACTAACCTGTTCTTCGCCAATTTCGATCCTGATCTGTTTGATGACCAGCGTCTGGCACAGGAGCTGACCGGCGAAGTGCACTTCCTGCGTGCCATGAAGTATCACGATCTGGTCAAATTGTGGGGAGGAGTGCCCATTATAACTGAGCCGTTTAATCTGGACTCTGACATGCAGATACCCAGGGCCACATTTGCTGAGGTAGTTGAATTTGTGATATCCGAATGCGACGAGGCCATTGCCAGGCTTGACTGGCAGTCACGCGATCTCGGCCGGGCCACCAAAGGGGCTGCACTTGCCCTTAAAAACAAGATGCTGACCTATGCAGCCAGCGATCTTTATCACAATCCCGATCCTGAGTGGATCAGCGGATATGCCAATCCTGAGCTTGTAACCTGGACAGGAGCAAGCAGTCAGCAGCAGCTTTGGGAACGGGCCCGTGATGCCGCGCTTGAAATCATAAATGATGGTCCCTACGAATTATATAATGTACATGCTGACCCTACTCAGAACTTCCAGGATATATGGCTTCAGGGCGGAGGCAATGAAGCAATAATGAGCAGATACTTCAGGGAAGAGCTTATTATTGGCTGGGCCCCGAACTGGAGAGCGGGCTTTCACTGGGTTACTTTTGGTCTATGGCATGGTCCGAATGGCTACCTTACCTGGGGCGGAGCTACTCCGTCACAAAACCTGGTTGATGAATTTCAGACTATCAATGGTGAAAGGTTCGACTGGAATAATCCAGATCATGCCATGGACCCCTATAATAACCGGGATCCGAGATTCAGGGCCACCATCATGCATGACGGGTATCAATGGAAAGAACGTCCTGACGGCCCACGAAGCATAGATCCGGTTGGAATAATTGAAACCACCCTGCAAGTCAGGTGTGTAGGATCCGATCAGTGTCCGGAACCCCGGGGCGGCCTGGACTCCAGAAACAGTGCTTTTGAGGACTGGAACGGTACCCGTACCGGGTATTTGCTGAATAAGTTCGTTGACCCGAACGTGACTCACCATAACCGCAACCAGGAGGTCCCGTGGCATTATTTCCGCTATGCCGAGGTGCTGCTGAACTATGCAGAGGCTCAGATCGAACTGGGCAATGAAGAGAGGGCGCGTTGGGCTATCAATCAGGTCAGGAACCGTGCCGGCATGCCCGAAATCACTGCTTCCGGAAATGATCTGGTTGAAAGCTACCGGAATGAGCGCCGCGTCGAGCTTGCATTTGAAATGCACCGGTATTTTGATACCCGCAGGTGGATGATCGCTCCCGAGGTGGAGGACCAGGATGCCCTTGGCATCTATCTGATATCAGAGTATCAATATGACCCCAATGAGCCGATGAACGGTATGTACAACCGGGAATATGTACTTGCACCGGGTGAAGCACCGGACGGGGCCTTTATCCCTGGCGGCAATCCCAATATAGCTATTTATCCGGTCTGGTTGCGGGCATGGAATCCTGCAACCTACAAGCTGCCGATCATTCACGATGAGATGAACCGGAATACAGCGCTGGTGCAGAACCCAAAGTATAATTAGTGTACAACTGCCGGAATTGAGTTGCCGGGTTTCCGTACCCGGGAACATAAAATGACCAGAGAAAAAGGAGGCTGCCCCAGAAGGGCAGCCTCCTTTGCTGGTTCCCCTGCTCGCCCGATGCCTGTATAATGCTGTACAAGGCACCATATTGTTTCCGTATAGAACCGGTTATGACGGCTGTTCAGTCTATTGGCTCCGGCCTGCCGGCATTCCCGGCGTGCAGTTGCGTCACGCCCCTGTTGTGCTGCCGGCCATTGATGATCCGGAAATATTGATTAAATTGCCTGCCGCTAATAATTATCTATAATTGCATCATTTAACCTGCAGTCAATGATAAAAATACCGGGAAAATTCACCGCAATGCTTTTCCTTCTGGCCGCCTTATGCTTTATGGCTTGTGAGTCAGGACAAGAACTGTCGGAAAGCGATTTTAAGTTTGACGGTCCACTGGGATCTGACGGAGCGGTTATTGAAAAGCTTGGCACCAATCTTTTCAGGGTAACGCTTGGCCATGCCCCCAATCAGCCGCAATGGAACAACAAGCTTAATTTCGAGATCACCGGGAATGCGCGCGGGAACGATCTTGTGCTCATAGTTGAGGGTCCCCCGCAGTACGCCATGAACGAGTATTTCTATTCGTGGTCGTACGACATGCAAAACTGGAACCCGGTGCACTGGAAAGCCGGATACAGGGAAAGTCCCGAAATCGACACGCTGGTATTTCCTGTCTTTGAGAATGACCGGGTTTTTGTCGGGCATCAGGTACCGATATCCTACGAACAGATTGAAGCATTTATTTCGGAGATTGAGTCTGATGACAACGTGAAGGTCCACATCCCCGGCAAATCACTTGGAGGTCGCAATCTCTACAGGATTACGATTGCAGATCCTTCCGGCAATATTCCCGAAGATGAAAGGTGGGTCCATTATTATATAAATTCCCATCCGGGAGAACATAACGCCCAATGGAGAATGATCGGAAAGATCGAATGGCTGCTCGGTGAAGAAGCCAGGGAGTTCCGGCAGCACTCGATCAACCATTTTGTGCTGATGATGAGCCCCGATGCGCCCCATAATGGCTGGTACAGGGTAAACGCACAGGGAACAGACATGAACAGGAGCTATTTCCCGGAGGGCTCCGACAGGGAAAAGCAGGCCCACGAAGCGTTTATATTTCAGCGTGATCTTGAGGATCTGATGGAATCGGGGCCTCCCGTAACGACCCTGTGGGGTCATCATACCTGGGGAGGACCTGTGGAGCCTTTGCTATATTTAGTTGAGGAAGGTCTGCCGGGCCCCTGGACCAGGTGGCGTGATATCCTGCAGGA
>SKQJ01000096.1 GCA_007119075.1 Bacteroidales bacterium
TCCAGTTACGGACATTCACTTTTTCCTGAATTTATGCACTTTCAATTCATCACAGGAGTTAGAGCTTACAGGTCATAGTCCCCGGAAGCTTCAGGCTGGTAAATGATCTCGTCTATCCTTATCCTGGTGGGCCCGGCAGGAACGATCCATTCTACCTCATCGCCTTGTTTATAGCCGATAAGGGCCGTGGCGATAGGAGAAAATATAGAAATTTTGTTTTCCTTTAAGTTTGCGTCTTTCGGGTATACTATCCGGAACCGAACCTGCCTGTTGTTGTTCAGGAAACTGATCTTCACCTCAGAGTTCATGGTAACAACATCGGAGGGTATTTCTTTTGGTTCGACTATGGTGGCAGAATCAAGTTCCGTCATCAGATCTGCGGCTTCACCGGCATTAATGGATTTAACCTGTTTTGCGCTTTCTATCGCTTTTTTGATTCTCAGGTAATCCAGTTTATTCAGGATAAGTTTTTTCATTTTTTTCAAAGTTTTGGGGACACAGACAAATTTAGTAAATAATTGAGATTAAACAACTCTCAGACGCCATTCTGTATGTGTGCCCCCAAGCCGGCCCGGTTAAAGTATCATTGAATACAATACCCCAATTACACCTACTGCGGCGAGAATATATACAATGCGGACGGGCATGACGCCGTCATTTTCGGCTGTCTTTCCAAAAATGCCGAAAACAAGAGGGTGAACGAGGAAAGGCATCGCAAAGACAAAAGCAATCAGTGCGGCGGCCTCAGCCCCGAACATACCCCCCTGGATGGCGGCAAATAGGCCAAAGTGAGAAATGGCTGAGGCATTTGCCATCACCGAATCATTTAATCCCATACCCCCGATATTCAAAAGGAGAAGCCCGCCGAACACCGCGACCAGCTGCCAGCCCAGGGAAAAGATCATGAGTCCGCGCACTTCCTTTTCTTCGTTGCTGTCAGATTTTTTGAGTGTCCTGAGAGCCAGGTAAGTCAACAAAATACCCACGGCAACCACTAAAAGAGTATAGGGAATAAGAAGTCTGTCCGCAGTTGCACTGGCAGCCAGTATGGAAAAAACAAATATATGCCCGATAAAGGGGATATTTATCATTATAGGGGCCCGGAATTGTGCATCAGGCCCCAGGTCGCCGGCAGTACAGGCTCCCGTCAGACCGGAATGGGATAATGACCCGGCCATGCCGGGCGCCAGGTTCCGCATGTGATTTACCTTGCCTAAAAAGATCAGAAGCGTCAGGCCCCCGAACATCCAGAGCAATTGTCCGAAAAACCCGAATGACAGCACTGAGGTCATCCCCGAAAGGGTGAATGCCTCGGCAATCCTTGAGCCGCCGACCATGAAATTGGCGGCCAGTACGACAGGTATGCCGGCAAAAAGCAGGCAGCGGATAGTCGGTCCGAATTTCCATCGTGAAAAAATCATTCCAAGGGTAACCGACAGTATCATTGCAAAAAAGATTTCAGGCAGGGCTATGACCGGCCTGATCCAGACAGACACATGGAAGGACAGGACCAGGACGGCAAGAATCAGTGCCGTTTCGATAATTCCTTTCCTTATGTAGACCGGTTTATTGAAAATTTTTGCCCTGTAGTCGATCAGAATGATTGACCCGACAAGTCCGAGATATCCGAGCAAAGGGTAAAAAGCGTCAAGAGGCTCATTGTTGCTGTAACCTGTAATCACCCTTTTCATTGACTCTATCCCTATCAGTACGAAGAAGGATCGTATAAGGAACATAAATTGTGTGAATTTTGTGCCCAGGAACATCTCCTCTTCGGACGGGATCACGATATCGGTCTTATCGATTTTGTGCTCTGTAATCAGCTTCCTGATCTCCTGTCCTCCAACAAAGAAGGAAGCCATCAGGGCCGTAATGGTCACCCTGCTGGTGAAACCCACGATCGGAAACTCGCTCAGTCCCGGCGTCCCCATCCCTGTGCTTACCATGACATAACCCATTAAAAGCCCGAAAACCACTATTATCAGGATCGGGGAGTAGCGGGTCCCGGCCACAAATGTACGGGACACCAGCACCATTGATATAACCAACAGGAATGTAAGCCAATACTGGTTGAGAATGTGGGCATTGGCCATTTGCTCGGGTAAATATTCCATTTAAAATGCTGTTTTAGTATTTAAAGCTCGATATCAATTCTCTTTTTTTGCCTTCCGGCGGAAATATCCGACAAACCCCGGAAGGACGTTATGGAACAGACAGCCTCCGGTTCCGGCCCACAAAAATAGTTTTTTTTCCCTTTTTACACTATGATCATCCCGGATAAGCCTTTTCACAGGTTGCGGAAACCTTGTCCCGGGATACCGGCCATGAATTTTATCGCAGTTTAATGAAAAGACATAAACCGGCAAGTTCTTCATTTTGTACCGGATTCAGGCAGAGTAACGGTGCCGGCTGGAATCATAAAAATTAATTTTCTATCTTCATCCTGGCATTTTAAATAAATAGTTTTCAAAAAACCCTGTAATAATGCGAAATCTCACTCTTACTCCAATCATTTCATTCGTTTTCCTGATTGCCGGAACTCTCGCGGGCCTGGATGCCCAGGACAGGGTTACCGGACTTAATTTTGCCACCAGGTCTGAAGTGATCGCCCAGAACGGAATGGCCGCGACCAGTCACCCGCTTGCCACCCAGGCAGCCATCGATATCCTTAAACAGGGTGGCAGTGCCGTTGATGCTGCCATTGCCGCAAATGCGATGCTCGGACTGATGGAGCCTACAGGATGCGGTATCGGCGGTGATCTTTTTGCCATCATCTGGGACGCTCAGACCGGCGAACTTTACGGGCTTAATGCAAGCGGCCGTTCCCCGGCCGGGCTGTCGAGGGAATATTATATCAATGAAGGTTATGAATACATTCCCTCTTCCGGTGCCCTGTCTGTAAGTGTTCCGGGTACGGTCGACGGATGGTTTGAAATGCACGGGAAATACGGCCGACTGGATATGGAGACTATTCTCAGGCCATCCATTGAATATGGAAGGAACGGATTCCCCGTAACCGAGCTGATAGCCTATTATCTGGACAGGTCGGTCGGCCGACTGGCGCATTATCCGAATTTCAGGGATACCTATATGCCAGACGGAAGGATGCCTTCCAAAGGAGAGATCTTCCGGAACCCCTACCTTGCAAACACTTATGAGATTATTGCCAGGGAAGGACGGGATGCATTTTACAGGGGAGAAATTGCCAGGACCATAGATAAGTACATCAGTGAAAACGGGGGATATCTTGATTATGATGACATGGCTGCCCATACCAGTGAGTGGGTTGAGCCGGTTTCTACAAAGTACCGGGGATACGATGTATGGCAGCTGCCGCCAAACGGTCAGGGAATAGCAGTCCTTCAGATCCTTAACATCCTTGAAGGATTCGACATAGGCTCGATGAACCTGTACAGCCCTGAATACCTTCATCTGTTCACGGAGGCCAAAAAACTGGCATTCGAGGACAGGGCCCGTTATTATGCAGACATGGATTTCAGCCCGGTACCCGTTGAAAAGCTTATATCTAAAGAGTATGCAGCGGAAAGACGGAGACTGATCGATCCCGGCCGGGCTGCAAGACGTTATGATCCCGGACTGCAGGAACAGCCCAGCACCATATATCTTACCGTAGCCGATAGAGGGGGGAATATGGTTTCTCTTATCCAGAGCAACTACCGTGGCATGGGAAGCGGCATGACTCCTCCCGGCCTGGGTTTTGTAATACAGAACCGCGGGGAAGGCTTTACTCTCGAACCCGGTCGTTTCAATACCTATGAACCCGGGAAACGGCCGTTTCATACAATAATCCCTGGATTTATTACGAAGGACGGATTACCATTTATGAGCTTCGGGGTCATGGGGGGTGAAATGCAGCCGCAGGGGCATGTTCAGATCGTGATCAATATGGTCGATTTTGGCATGAACCTGCAGGAAGCAGGAGATGCTCCCAGGATACAGCATACCGGTTCTTCCGAGCCAACAGGCCAGAGAATGGAAGACGGGGGCACCGTTATGCTTGAGTCGGGTTTTCCTTATGAAACGATACGCGGCCTGATTGAAAAGGGCCACCGGGTACAGTGGGCCGTCGGACCATACGGTGGTTACCAGGCGATTATGTACGATCCGGTTCACAGGGTTTATTACGGTGCTTCCGAATCAAGAAAAGACGGGCAGGCTGCAGGCTATTAGCCTGTGTTTCATTATACTGCAATTCGCTGCTTTCTGTTTGATCTGTTGCTTGCGCCGTCATTCCTGTCCGGGGAATTTGGCCGGGCTTTAGATTTTTTATACTTTAGCAGATATGTGATCTGCCGGGAGACGACAATTCGCCGATCTCCTGATATATAAAAAGAGCCTCAATGAGGTCACCGCTGTCGAATCTGACCGATCCCGCCGCTGCCTGATGCGCGCGAATTGTTAAGAAAATTCTGAAACATCGAGAAAATCCGGAAAATTAATTTTCAAAATCAAACCCTTCTTATGAAAAAGATAATTAAAAATAAACTTTTAAAGCCTTTTGCCCTGGTATTCCCCGCTATTTTAATTCTGTCCATGTTCTTTGCGGCTTCATGCGGCGGCGGCGGACAGGATAGAGTAAGGCATCAGCAGCTTGACGAGCTGAAAGAGACAACCATTGCGGACCTTAATTCGATCATCAATGATATCGATGACCGGATAGAATTCCTTGATGAAGAGATATCAGAGGCCAGCGGAAACCTGGAAGCTGAGCTGGAAGACGCCCGCGGTGAATTGAACGATCAAAAAAAACTGCTTGAGGCAGAGGTTGAACGCATCGAAAACGCAACACTTGAAAACTGGAATGAAGTTATTGAAAACACCTCCGAGGTGACTGTAAATGTCAGGAATAGAACTAATGAAATCTCCCGGGAAGTAAGAGAAATGCTGGAAGATTAATTCACCTTCTGCAACTTCAGATCAAGTTTTTTCTTTCGGTCAACCTTCTGTATCCGGCCGGGTCCTGTTTCATTGCAGATTCATTTGCCTTCGGCCGCCCCCAGGCCTCTGACTCCACCCTGCTCCTGGCCATTGCAGACCGGTTTGCCTTCGACCGGCTTTCTGCCCTTATTATATTATAAAATATTAACATAAAACACTTTACATTCTAACAGGTTTTTGTTATTTTTATGGGAGATCATAAGAAATTTTGAAAATCCGAGCAGCGAAAGCAATTTCTAAACCAAAAGAATGAAGTTATGAAAACAAAGATGGATTTAAAAATTCTTGGCATAATGATCTTTTCGGTGCTTTTCCTTTGGGCTTGTCCCAATCAGCAGGAAAGAAGAGCCGAGCAGGAATTTGAGGAAGCTCAGGACGAGATGGAAGAAACTCTCGTCGATTTGAGGGATGAAATTGATGCCCGTCTTGATGAGCTGGAAGATGCAATTGAAGATGCAGAGGGCGATGCTGAAGAGTCACTCGAGGATGCCCGCGCCGAGTTGCGTGAGCAAAGGGATGCTGTCGACAGGGAACTTGAAAATGTCAGAGGCGCTTCCCGCGAAACATGGGCACAGGTAGAGGCACAGGCCAATCAGACAGCAAATCAGGTCCGCAACAGAACACAGGAAATCTATCGTGATGTAGAGGCATGGGTAAAAGACGTTTGGGCCGGCCTTGAGAATCAGTAAGCAGGTCCGGCTGAATAACCGGTTACTTCACGAAAATCGACTGGCATGGATTTACCAGTAACGGTAAGCCCATGCCTTTCTTTTTAGTTTAATAATTAATTAAGATCACAACCATTAACACTGGTTTAAAGTATACCTAAAAGCCTGTCCCAAAAAATGGAGAGTGGTGCGCCTCAATGATCCGGAAAACCCGTTGCCCGGCCGTATGAGGCAGCCTACTTCCGCCTGATATTCAATTTAATATTTTTATATTTTTCAATATACTCAAGGGAATCCAGGAAATTAACCCTTGGATTGCTGACCGACTGGCTGGAAATTACAAACACCTCTTCTTCATTGTGCTTATCTGTAATGGAAACGACATATGTCTTGCTTCCGTCCTTATTCTCGGGAAAAAAAATACTCCTGATGTGTTCTTTAATGAGTATCTCCTTTATCTGCTTGTAATCGAATATAGATTCAATACCTGCGATGGATTTTTTTATACCGTTTAATGTCACCACCAGATCCCCGTGTTTTTCGAGTGTTTTGTTTATATAGCGGGAATAAAAAATTAAGAAAATTAACGAAATGACCCAGAATGAAATGATACTCAGCAATAAAACCGGCGATCTGTCAGACCGGGTGATAAAAACGCCCGCGAATATAAGGACCGGAAGGGCATAACTGACCAGAATGGAAATGATCCTGTCAATCAATCCGATTTGTCGCAATGACTTCTTTCTTGATTTGTATAAAATAAACTGGCTCATGGCTTTCCCGGTCTGCGAAGACTGTGGTTATTCCTTCTTTATATAAAAACCCGGCTTGTCAGGATGATCATATACAATGCATTCTTTCTCCAGTTTTGAAAGCATTGTCAGTGACATTATATCACCTCCTGCACCCCAGGTAAACAGAATCCCGAAAAAAAGAAATGAGCTCTTTCCCAGGGCAATCCCTGCCAGTACCGGCAGAATTCCAAGAATAACAAGAGGCAGGGCTGCGCCTACTCTGTAATGCCTGACTTTCATCGGTCTCTTGCAATGGCAGTAAGGTGCGAGGAATTTCCAGTTAACGCCAAATTTGACAGACCTCATGCCATCAGGCAGAAAGAAGCTCCAGCCAACCCCATGCAGCAATTCATGCATAATGATACCGGCCAGCAGGACAGGAATGAAGAAAGTATAGAAAGGTTCCCATCCGGATATCAGCAGCTGTTTGTCCCATATCAGAAGGAAAGGCCATATAGTGAGCATAAGCAGGGGGAAAACCATCAGAAAGGTGTATAAATGCAAACGGCCCGTATGCATAGTATACTCTACAATATTTTTATCCTTCATCATTAGTAGAATGATTTGCAAATATAACGAATGACCGGGTTAAATGCGGGCCATGGAAAGGAATTGTCACTTATAGTGAATACCGCGGTATTCCGTAAGCTTCTGAAAACAACCCTTTTTATTCGTGCAGAACCGGCAAAGTCAAATAATCAAATGCATAATGGATTAATCTCGCCATTTTTATATATTTTAGTATGCTTATTTCTTCAGGCTTGATCCAAAAACCAAATTCAATAATTATTAACCTATTAACCATCTATTTATGAAAACTTTATCCTTATATTCTCTTATTGCGATACTTTCTTTTTTGATAATGAATACTTCCTGCCGCAGGGAACCTACCTGGGAAGCGCTATTTAACGGAGAAGATCTTGAAAACTGGGACAAATTCCTGGGATCTTCTCTCGGGGCGGAGTGGGATGACCTGGCGGAGGAAGCCACAGAAGAAGAAGTTTTTTCAGTTGTCCTTGAAGAAGGCATACCGGTAATCCGTATATCAGGAGTGATAAACGGCTCCCTTGCCACACCCGATACTTATGAAGATTTCCATCTGCGATTGGTCTTTAAGTGGGGGGATGAGGTTTATTCAAGGCGGAACAGCGGTTTGTTATACCATAGCTTTGGCGATTTTGGCGTTGCCTTCGGAACCTGGATGCCCAACATAGAATTTCAAATGATGCACCAGAATCTGGGCGATACTTACCTTATGGAAAACACAGCAGTTGAAACACGGGTTGAACGTGTGGGAGATGAATACATATTTACACCCGGAGGGGAAGTGCTGACTTTTGGAGCTCATGCCCACGGACGAATGATAAGAAAAGGCACTGACAATGAGAATCCGCTGGGTCAGTGGAATACCATTGACCTTTATTGCATGGGCCGTACAGCCGTCCATGTTGTCAATGGCATTACCGTCATGCAAAATGAAAATACAGGGGTATATGAGGGTGGTGAGATCAGGGAACTGTCCTCCGGAAAGATCCAGATACAATCGGAAGGGGCAGAACTCTTTATCAGAAGCGTAGATATCAGGCCGATCAACGAAATACCTGCGGCATTGCTGCCCTGATTCGTATCGCGGAACTCCCCGGACCCCGGTAAAATGATTTTCAGAGACATTTACCGTGAACGCTGAAGAGCACCCGAAAGCAGGACCTGACACATGAGACCGATGATATAATTCAAACTAAAACTCATGAAGTACACTTACAGAAGAGCTTCCTACTGGTTATCTGTCTTTATCGTCCTTTCCCTGGTACCGCTCATAGTGGCCATTTCCGGCAGAATCCCCGAATACCGGGGATTCTGGACCGAACTGGGAGTCGGCCTGGGTTTTGTTGGTTTCGGAATACTCAGTCTGCAGTTTGTCTTTTCTGGACGATTCAGGAAAATTGCGCCTACCTATGGAATGGACAATATACTGCAGTTCCACCGGGAAATGGGAATAATAGCCGTGCTTTTTGTAATTGCCCACCCGGTGATAAATCTTGTATCAAACCCCGATTTCATTTCATATTTTGATCCCGGCGTAAACTTTATGAGGGCTATCGCGCTTTATTTTGTTTCGGTCGCGCTGGTGCTCATACTTGCCACCAGCCTCTGGAGAATGGCTTTCCGGCTGGATTATGAAAGATGGAGACTTATCCACGGTTTTCTCTCCCTGGCGATTCTTTTCATTGGAACCGTACACGCACTTCAGGTTTCCCATTACCTCGAACCATTCTGGAA
>SKQJ01000128.1 GCA_007119075.1 Bacteroidales bacterium
AGTCCGCTGCAGGTAGCCAGCCATAAATTGCCGCCGGCATCCTCCTCCAGGGCCCTCAGGATCATATCAGGATAACCGAAAAGCTCATTTGCAAGAGTGACGAAATTGTCACCGCCCGGGTTATACATGCTCAGCCCGCCGCCCGAGGCAAACCACATCCGCCCTTTGCTGTCCCTGAAGGAAAAAGTGAAATGGTTATCGGGCAGCCCCACGTTGTCAGATTCATAATAGCTGACAAATACCGAATCTCCGGAACGCAACCTGTTAAGTCCGTATGATGTGGAAACCCACAGATTTCCGGTGTTGTCAAAATTAACATCGTATGTGTTGGGGCTTGAAAGCCCTCCTGATCCGCTGCCGGAACCGAAATGCCTTGCTTCCCCGCCTGAAGGGTCATATCTGACAACCCCTTTTCTGAACACGGCAAACCAGAGATTCCCATCGGCGTCTTCTGCAATATCCCTGATATCCACTCCGCCGAATTTTTCCAGGAAAACCCGGTAGCTTTCCGCAATACTTACAAACCGGTTACCGTGGCGATCATAACGGTGCACGCCGCCCTGCCAGCTTGAAATATAAATTTCTCCGGAGCAGGATTCCAGTATCGTGAAAATCTGGCCTATGCCCGTACCCGTTATAAGAGGGTCGACCGGGACAATGACCCGGCTGTTTTCTCCCGCCGGATAGAGCTGCATGATTCCCGACTGGAATGCAACCCATAAATTCCCCCTGCTGTCATATAAAAGCGAAGACACATTCGGATGGTATAATTGCTGACTATCTTCTTCATTTTCATGTATATTGCCAAACGGCAGGGCAAGCATGGTGTAATTAATGCCGATATTGCCCGCTCCCACCCATAATATACCCGTTTCATCAATGAACAGGCAATTGGTTGCGCCCGACTTGAGTGATTTGGGGTTTGAAGGATCGGTCCTGTAATGATTATATTCCGAAGATGACGGATCATATCTGACAAGCCCGTTCCAGTTCGTTATCCAGATCACTCCTTCATGTTCGGCAATTCCGGTGGCAGTCTCCATAATATTATCGGCCAGCAGGCTTTCGCTTATCCCTGTGCGGGTTTCAAAAACAATCACGCCATGATTGTCGGTGGCAAGATAAAGAGTGCTGTCAAAATACAGCAAGTCGTTTACCCCGGCTTCGCCGATGAGCTTTTGCCCGGCCGGGGCGAAATAATGACTGCTTAAATCTTTTGCCGGATCCAGACGGGATACTTCCCAACCGGAATAAACTATCCATATAGCGCTATCCTCAGCAGGCGCTAACGCAAGCACGCTTTTTTTAAGGGTGTATAACCCGGTGTCTTCGGAAAAACCGCTTTCCTCGGAAATTGCTGATCCTTTTACCGGTATTCGTTCAAAACCGTCCTCTTTCTCATTGTAACGGAACAATCCATGAGAAGTGGCTGCCCAGATCACCCCGCTCCGGTCTGATTTGATATCATAAATATAGAATGGTTCCGGCTCGCCTGGCGCGGCCGGCAGATCATAGCCGGCAAAATGACCGGCCGCTTCATCGTACCGGGCCAGACCGGTCGACAGGCAGCCTATCCACAGGCGCCCCTGCATGTCGGTAAGCAGAGCCGAGATATAATTTCCGGGAATGGATGTACTGTCATTGCCCGAAGAGAAATAATTGACAAAATCATATCCGTTGTAGCGGTTCAGCCCGTTACTGGTGCCAAACCATAAATATCCCTTCCCGTCTTTGGCAATTGCCGTCACATTATTATTTGACAGCCCGTTTACCCGCGACAACTCAAAAAAATTAAGGGATTTGTCCTGCGCCGTATGGGCCGGAGAAAACGCAAAAAACAACAGGCACAGAATACAGGTAAAATGTTTTATAGGATGCATTGATTATACTGATCCGGTTCTGAAACTATTTACTGATTTCATATACGTATTGTTAATCAAATGGTTTCCCCTGCAAGACGAATTAAACCGCTTTACCGTTGGAAATGAGTCTGCGGGTTGCCATATCCAACAACTTCGAAGGGTTGGTTTATAGGCGATAATTGATTAACTTTAATATAGTCAATGAATTTGGAAACAGGACCCGCACCCGGCAACAATACAATTTCAGGGAGCAGTCATCAAGGACCGGCACCCGGTATAAAATTCAGGGAGCAGTCATCAAGGACCGGCACCCGGCAATAAAACTTATGTTATGTGGTACAAAACTGCGATAATTTACGAGCTTGATGTGAAAGTTTTCCTTGATTCGACAGGAAACGGAACCGGTGATCTCCAGGGTGTGATCAGCAAACTTGACTATATCGACTCCATGGGCTTCAACTGCATATGGTTTCTGCCCTTCTACCCTTCCCCGAAAAAGGACAACGGGTACGATGTCAAAGATTATTACGGAATCGACCCGGAGCTGGGAGACCTGGGGGATTTTGCGCAGCTGGTCGATGAATGCGACAAAAGGGGAATCAGGATCATAATCGATCTGGTGGTTAATCATACCTCGGTTGAACATCCCTGGTTTCTGGATTCGCAAAGCAGCAGAAAGTCAAAATACAGGGATTTTTATATCTGGCAGGATAATCCGGACAAAGACAGGGAGGAAGTAATGCTCGAAGGGGTAAACGAAACTGTCTGGGAGTACAGCAGAAAAACCCGTTCCTATTATCTCCACAAATATTTCAAATACCAGGCCGATCTTAATATGGCTAACCCGGAAGTCATAAAGGAAATTCTAAGGATCATGGAGTTCTGGCTTAAACTCGGGGTCTCGGGATTCAGGATAGACGCTGCCCATGTCATAACCGATCCGGTCGATGTAGACCACATCGATTACGGCAACCTGCATACTTTGTTTGAAAAAATGAATGACCTGATAAGGGAGAAAAAGCCTTCGGCCATACTCCTGGGAGAAGCAAGCGTTCCGCCCGAAGAAACCCGCGAATATTTTCTCAGCGACGAAGGCAACCCACGGATGCATATGCTGTTCAATTTTCTGTCAAACAAGCATACATTCCTGGCTTTCGCCAGAAAAAAAGGGCAAACGCTGACAGATGCACTTGGCATATACAAGGATATAGAACCGGCTCACTGGGTAAATTTCGTCAGGCACCATGATGAGCTGAATCTGGAGCTTCTGAACGATTCCGAGCGAAAAGAAGTGTGGGCCGCATTTGCCCCCGACGAAAAGATGAGAATGTTCGGGCACGGGATCAGAAGAAGGCTTCCTCCCATGCTTGGCAATGATGAAAGAAGGATCAAGCTGTTCTATACGGTCATTTTCGGGTTGCCAGGCATTCCGCTTATCAATTACGGCGAAGAAATAGCAATGGGCGACGATCTGGATCTGGAAGGCAGGGACAGCGTAAGAACACCGATGCAGTGGACGGCGGAAGAAAACGGCGGATTTTCAACGGCACCCCGGAAAAAGCTCTACAGGCCGGCAATCAGGGATGGGGAATTCAGCTATAAAAACGTAAATGTGCTCGACCAGCAATATCATCCACGATCTTTTTTGAACTTTATCTGCCGCCTTATCAGGATAAGGCGCCAGATACCGGCTATCGGCCGGGGCGTGCTCCACCTTGTGAAGCCTGATGACGACAGGGTTGCGGCATGGTGTTTTGAGTATGACAATACGGTACTGATGACGGTCTTTAATCTTTCGGATGAAGAGCTCCGGACGCGCATAGATTCAGGAATTGATCCCGGGAAAATCATGCCGGTTTTTGAAGACAGTATTTACGAGGATGACGCCGGACCGGAAAACCTCCATCTAAAGCCATACGGCTACAGGTGGATACAGATCAAAAAAAAGTAGCCGGGCTCCCCGCCGGCTCCCGTCAAAAATACGTACATCGCGCTATAAACATTAAATGAACATTTTATGACAAAACTCGGATATCATATTTCACACGAGCAGTTTCCTCCGGGAGAACTGTTGAGGCTGGCCGAAAAGGCCGCCGAAGCCGGATTTGACTTTTGCCTGTCGTCCGATCATTTTGCTCCATGGAACAATGACCAGGGGCACTCCGGATTTGCATGGTCATGGCTGGGTGCCGCCCTGAGCCGGACCGATATTGATTTTGGCGTGGTTACCTGTCCTCACTACCGGTATCACCCGGCAATAATCGCCCAGGCAGTGGCAACCCTGGATGAAATGTTTCCCGGGCGCTTCTGGATCTCGGTGGGAAGCGGACAATTGCTTAATGAGGGGGTGCGCGGGAGCTACTGGCCTCCCAAACAGGTTCGCAATGAAAGATTGAAAGCTTCTGTCGATATTATGAGAGCCCTGTGGAAAGGCGAAACGGTGTCGGCCGATGGTCCCGTAAAAGTCGGGGAAGCCAGGCTGTACACCAGGCCCCGCACGGAAATCCTTGTCGCAGGCGCTGCCATTACTCCGGAGACAGCAAAATGGATGGCTTCCTGGGCCGACGGCCTTATTACCATATCCCAACCCGAAGAAAAACTGGAAAAGGTGGTTGAAGCCTGGAAGGAAAACGGCGGTCAAAACAAACCGATGAAACTAAAGGTGCAGCTATCTTATGATAAAAATCCTGATGATGCCATGAACGGAGCGCATGAGCAATGGAAAACCAATGTTTTCGGCAGCGACATGCTTGCAGAACTGCGCAATCCGCAGCAGTTCGAGCAGGCGGCACAGCATGTGAAACCGGAGGAATTGCATGGGCCTGTAAATATTTCCCATGAGTTTAAACAACATATTGAATGGCTGGAAAAATATATTGAAATGGGGTTCTCCGAAATAGTGCTTCACAATGTAAACAAGAAGCAGGACCAGTTCATCGACGATTTTGCCGGAAATGTGCTGCCGCAATTCCGGGGGTGACACCCTGACCGGGGGAGCCAGACCCTTTCCGGCGCCGTAAAATTGTCTGCCGGAAGATACAGCTCATGCAGCTCCCGGCAGGCAAAGTGAAAGTTTTTTGATCAGGGCTTCTGATATATCATAAACCAGGAATACTGGTAAAGCTTCGATCCCGGCATTCCGAGATTTTCTCTTTCGGCGGTGGTAATTACAGGGACCATGAAATCATCGCCGGCCGTCCAGTTGGCCGGAGTAACTATTTTCGGATTGCTGCGGGTAGCCTGCAATGCAACCAGTGTCCGCTTAATTTCCGCGATATTCCTGCCTACCTCATTGGGATAGTAAAATATGGAGCGCACCTTGTTTTCAGGATCAATAATGAATACTCCCCTGATATTTTCTCCCAGGCTTACAGCCGAATGGATCATTCCATACTGGTTTGACACCCGGTACAGGTTATCTTCCACCAGTGGAAAACTGATCTTTACCGGTTCATTGTTATTATACCTGATTTCCTCAAGCGCGGCTTTCCAGGTAAGATGCTGGTCGAGCTTGTCGGTCGATATAACTACAATTTTAGCACCCAGTCTTTCGAATTCTTCCTGTTCACTGGCCAATTCCAGAACTTCGGATGAACATACCGGGGTGAAATTTTTTGGGTGGGCAAACAGGATTTTCCAGTCACTGCCAAAGTCGGCCGGAAAGTTAATTACACCGTTGGTCGTGCGGGCCGTAAAAGAGGGAGCCTCCACCCCTATAAGGGGAATGCTTGTCCTGTTATCCCTTCCTCCCTGTGTCCATGCATGGAGAAAAGGAAGAACCATAAGTGCGGTCAGTAAAAAAGCTTTTTTCATTTTTTGATGATTTTAATTTAAACTAAATTAATTATAGGAACAAAAGTAGCTTATCCCGGGGGCAGCGTGGTAGGATTATTTCACCAAAGAATGGGAGTTATTTTGCCTGAAAGCAAAGCCACATCAGCAAAGGGATTCAGCATGTAAGGAAAAATCTGTCAAAACATGGGATTTTTTTGACATCAGACTGGTTAAAATTACTTGCTGCTTATTTCAGAGGGCAATTTTCCAAAGAAATTACGGAAGGTTCGCGTAAAATAGCCCGGGTCATCGTAGCCGACCATAAATGCTATTTCTGAAATGTTTCCGGCATCCTTTTTCAGGAGTTCCATTTCCCGGTGCATTCTTGCAGAGCGGATAAAATGATTGGCGGTCATATTTACCGTAGCCTTAAGTTTCCTGTGAATTTGAGAATGACTCATTCCCGCTTCCCTGGCAAGGTCTTCGACAGAAAAAGCTGTATTATCAATATTTATTTCCACTACCCTGAGCAATTTTTCAACAAATAAGGCGTCCCGCGGACTAACGGAAATCTCATCCGGCCTGATAATGCTGTTGGTTGTGAATTTTTCGCGAAGCAGACTGCGACTACCGATCAGGTTCCTTACCCTTGCCTGCAATTCCCTGGCATTAAAGGGCTTTGTGAGATAATCATCAGCACCTCCTTCAAGTCCCGTTATCCTGTCAGTGTCGGCCGACCGTGCAGTAAGCAGTATTACTGGTACATGACTCGTTTTATCGCTGGCTTTTATGAGGTTGCAAAACTCAAATCCATCCATGCCAGGCATCATCACATCGCATATTATAAGGTCGGGCATCATCTCTGTGGCAATTTTAATACCATCAGGCGCATTTGAGGATTCAGCAACCATGTACTCCCCCCTGAGAACTTCGGAGATATACCTCCTGACTTCGGCATGATCTTCAACTATCAAAACAGTGTTTTTAACATGTGAGGCAGTCCTGGCCGGGAAAAGGTCGACAAGGGTATCCGTTCCATTTGTATCTGGCTCAACAATTTGGTCATTTACAGGCTCGACTATCTGGCTTTCAGCAAAATGATCTTTGCCCGCCGGAAAACGCAATCTGAATGTCGTGCCCTTTCCCTGAATGCTTTCGGCATGGATCTCTGCCTTATGGATCCTTATAAGTTCCTTTACATAGGCAAGTCCGATACCTGAACCCCCGAACTCTTTCCTTGAGCTGCTATCCACCTGGTAAAAGCGATCGAAAATGAATCTCAATTTGTCCCGGGGAATCCCGATTCCTGTATCGGTTATGGTAAACTCGAGCCACGCTTTATTGTTAATGTCAGATTTTGATATCCGGACAATTACATCTCCGTGATCAGGGGTAAACTTGAATGAATTCGAAAGGATGTTGTTAAAAATTTTCTCAAGGATATCGGGATCGTAATAAAAATTGCCATGCAGCTGACCCGATTCAAGTTCCGGATCCACAACTATTTTCAGGCTGATCGATTTTTGTTTCGCGAGTGATGAAAAAGAAAAAACAATTCCCTTAACAAAGCCGATAATATCACCCCTTTGCGTCCTGATATAATAATTATCGCTTTCAAGCCTGGAAAGATCAAGCAATTGATTGATAAGTTGCAATAACCGGGATGCATTGGAAAGAATCCCCCTTAGTGACACCTTCCTTTGAAGATCATTTTCACCTTCGATAAGCTGTTCCAGCGGACCCTTTATCAATGTAAGCGGGGTCCGGAATTCATGGGATATATTTGCGAAGAACTGCGATTTAAGCTGATCGACCTCCTTGAGTTTTACAGTTTCAATAGCGGCAATCCTTACCCGGTTCCTCAGACGTATACGGGAGAGTTCGTACCGGCGAAATCCAAGGAAAATGGCTGCTGTCAGGAAAAAGTAGAGGAAATACATCGGGGTCTTCTTCCACCAGGGAGTGGCGATGGAAATTGTCATATATGCTTCCCTGTCACTCCAGATACCGTCGCTGTTGGTTCCCCTCACCCTGAAAGTATAGACCCCTGGCTTCAGGTCTGCAAAAGTCACTGACCGCTCATTTCCGGTCCTGATCCAGTTTTCCCCGGAGGTAGTCATGCTGAACATAAACTGGTTGGCCCTGGAGTTTGTAAAATCGAATGACGAGAATTCTATGACAAAACTGTTCCTCCTGTTTGAAAGGTTTATATTGCTTGCCAGGTCAAAATGACCGGAATGGCCGAAAAGATTGAGCCCTTCATCATTATTGAGGATCCGGAAGGAAGTTATCACGACAGGGGGACTGAAATCCTTCGGTTTTATTTCTGAGGGCACAAACCTGTTATAGCCGTATATCCCTCCGAAAAACATCCTTTCCCCCGGGCCGGCATAAAATGCGCCGGAATTGAATTCGTTGCTTTGCAAACCGTCAAGCCTGGTGTAATTGGTAAAGGTCTTTTCCGAAATATTGAATCTGGACAGACCCCTGTTGGTACTCATCCAAAAAGAACCCGATCCGTCATACAAAATACCGTAAACCGTATTATTTGCAAGTCCGTGCTCTTCGGTGAAGCTGACATGGGTGCGTGTTTCCATATCGTACTTAAGGAGTCCGCCGCCACCTGTTCCAAGCCAGAGATACCTTTCTGGCTCCTCAGGATCTGCCGAGATTGTCTTTATGTCAATTATTGACGGACCGTCGCGGGTATGGGGAAATACCGGGTGACTCACTATCTTAGCGGTTTCTGCATTAAAATAGTGAAGTCCGTTTTTGGCTGCAATCCAGAAATTACCATCGCGGTCTTCATGAATACGCGGGAATACCGCTTCACCGAATCTGTTAACAGGATCATTGTTGTACCGTGTATGAATAAATTCCCCGGTATCCTGATCCAAACGGGCAATTGTATTAGGCGTAAGTATCCAGATATGCCCACGGCTTGTATGGACAAAGCTCGCCCTTGGTTCATCTCCTTCTCCGGGCACAGATAGATTAACAGGGAAAAAACGGTAATTCTCAGCGGCAGGACTGTACCTGACAAGACCGGTGGCCGTCC